>CAVAXR010000001.1:0-43183 GCA_963592375.1 Oribacterium sp.
GTTCTCCGCCAATGTGGTTGCCGGAAGTGCCGGTGCAGCCGTGAGTGACGTGCAGCTGGCGAACATAGCGCGGTAGCAGTTCTCCGCCAATGTGGTTGCCGGAAGTGCCGGTGCAGCCGTGAGTGACGTGCAGCTGGCGAACATAGCGCGGTAGCAGTTCTCCGCCAATGTGGTTGCCGGAAGTGCCGGTGCAGCCGTGAGTGACGTGCAGTTGTGGAACATCTGCCAGTAGCAGCTCACCGCCAATGTCGGATGTTTCCCTGTCGCAACGGTCTGCCAATCCAGCAGGTTCTCAATGTTGCCCGTGCAGGAGACGTTTGCGCCCGTCAGAGTCCACGCAGAACCGTTGCTTATAACCGTGTTCCCTGTTCCCCGGACATAAATCTCCGTTGCCCCGCCGCCGGATAGTTGCGAACCGTCCCAGAGCGTCCAATTCTTGCTGTCTGTTGAATAATACAGCGTACCGTCCCAGTTTTTTGTGGATACCGCAAGCGTAAAGCTCGATGGGCTTGAAAACGTGATATACGTCGGCTCCGGCTCTGTTACGTTGATCCTACGCCTACCCAGAAAAATCCCGTATCCCATCTATCGGTCACGCTCCCGTCTCACGCATCAGCACGTCTTCCATGTACTTCATGCAGACGATGCCGTGCTTGCGGTATAAATCGTCATACTTGCATTGCATCGTGTACAGCTCCGTGTTCAGCTTTTCGATTTCACAAAGGAGCTTCTGGATGTTCTCGTCCGTAGCCTTGAGTCCGTGATTCACGCAGACAGGAGAATCTGTAACGTCACTGTAGTTCATCTCACAACCTCCACCACAATCGGAATCGCCGTTCCGATGGATTCCTTCGCCCGAACGGTCAGCGTATTCGCCGCCGTTGCGCGTATGTCATAGATTTTCGCCACGTTCTCGAGAGCCGTATCCATGTCAGCCGAAGCCGAAAGGCTTGCCATGTTGACATCCCACAGGATGTTATCCGAGGCAAGGATGCCCGAAACGGTAATGGTCTGCGTATAAGGAGCTGCCGATCCCGACCAGCTCGTCCCGGTCGAAGCCGTATACACCGTCTTCGAAGCCTTCGCATTCCATGCAGTTCTCTCTGCCGCCGTAATGTGGACGGTGGTGTTTCCCGTATGCGATGTCAAATCGGATGCGTTCGCCTTCGCATTCCAAGCCGTGCGCTCAGAGGACGTGACATGGACGGTAGTGTCCCCCGTATGCGCGGAAAACTCTGCCGTGCCGACCTTGTTATTCCAAGTAGATTTTTCCGTAGTGGTGACGTGGATGTCGGAATTTCCCGTATGCGTGTCCAGATTGGACTGAACAGATGCCGCCGCCCCCGATTCCTCCTTATAGGAAAGAGCCGCCGCCACGCCACCGCTTGTGACGGGGTTCGTGCTTCCCGCAGTAGGCGCGGAATCAAACGTCAGCGCATCCTGCTTGCCGTCCGTCTTCGTCGCGACATACGCCGCGATGCCTCCCGCCGCAAGGACTGCGCTCCCCGCGTCATAATCGGCAGCCGACATATCGCCCGAACCCGCTCCTGCCGCGCCTCGGCAATACCCCGCGTCCCGCGTTGTGCCGTCAGACAGCGTCAGAATTAGATGGTACTGCGCATCAATGGACGCGCCCGTGATGCTCGTTCCGTTCGTTCCGTCCGTGCCGTCCGTGCCGTTGTACACGGAGAACGTCGAAGCCGTGCTGTCGGTATAGGTAATCGTGTAGGTATCGGCCGAACCGGCCTTCCCCGTGCCGGACGTGCGGACGATGCTCACGATGCCGCGCCCGTCCTCGCCGTCTTCTCCGTTGGTGCCGTTCGTACCCGGGGCTCCGGGCGCGCCTGTGGCACCCGCGGCACCTGTAGCACCCTTCGGTGCTGTGATTTCATATGAAGTCTTGTCCGTCAGATTGACGGTATAGACGCGGTTTCCGTCCGAATCCGTGCGGGAGAATACGATTGAGGCAATGCCCGTGCCGTCTTCTCCGTCCGTGCCGTTCGTGCCGTCCTGTCCGGGCTTTCCATCCGTGCCGTCCGTGCCGTTGGTGCCGTCACGTCCCGCAGCTCCCGTGTCACCCTTCGCGCCCCTCGGAGCCGTGAACTCATACGCCGTGCCGTCCGTCATGGTGACGGTATAGACGTTGCCGCCAGCTGCATCCGTGCGGGTATAGCTCACGCCGGAGATGCCCGTGCCGGTCTCTCCCGTGCTGCCCTTCTCGCCCTGTACCGTGCCCAAGTCGCGCCATGCTTCCCCGTTCCAGACGTAGCCGTGTACGCTGTCCGTGCCTACGGCATAGCAGTCTCCCACGCCGGGAACCGGCACAGCCGCCGTCAGCGCCGCCAGCGTATCGTATTTGTCGAGGATCTTGAAGCCGTCTCCCGGTCTTCCTTGAATGCCCTGTTCACCCTTGAGAGAAGCCAGCCACTCCTCCTCCGTGCCGGAGTAGCCGTGCCGGATCGCCAGCGCATACGCCGACAGATAATACCCGTGCCTCTCGGCCTGCCCGTTCGACGGAGCCACTCTGGAGCCGTACCAGCCGGAGTATTCCTCATACGCCTCGTTGAACAGCTCATACGAATTCGCGTACCGCTTGATTTCCGCGTTCGCAAGATCGATCATCATGTACAGGAAATACCTGTACAGCTTTGAAAACGGTTCCGGGACTAAGAGATCAACCGCCAGATTCTGTTCGTCATAGCGAACCGTGTCCTCCGGCTCCAGAAAATAGATGTCGGTCTGTACACGTCCCTCGATCTCGTTCACCCATTCGACCATCGTTGCCGCATCAAATGCGTGTCCGGGTCTGGTTGTGTTCACAAAGGTCAAAAGAGAATTCAATACCATTGCTTTGTTCCTCCTCCAAACTGAGCGTTATCTCCCCTTTTCGGGCGGGGGATGCGGTTGCTTAGGGTTTGTCACATCCCCCTTGCCCGAAAGGGGAGCTGCCGTCAGCTCAGAGCCTTCGCGCCGGAGATGCCGCCGACGGAGAAGGCACGCCAATCAGCGAAGCCCGCGCCGAAGCGGAAGTACATCTGCCAGACGTTCGCCAGGGTGCTGTGGTCAAGATACGAATTGACCTCCAGCCCGGTGCGGTCGAACCACAGAGCCGCGTCGAAATCCTCCAGGTAACGGGAATCGACCAGCATCCACGGGGTATCGCCCGCCTCGACAAACTGGTTCAGATACGGCCACACGATGATGTTCCAGCGGCCGAACTGATAGTTCATGGCGTTGGTCGAATCGACCGGGGACTTCTCGGAACCGACAGCCACGAAGGCCGCCTTCTTGATGGACTGGATGTTCGGGATGACGATGGTGTCGGGGGCGAGGTTCAGAATGTTGCCGTCATCGTCGGTGAACATCTGATGCGCGGTCTCCAGAAGACCGAGGTTGTCGGCGGTCAGCTCTCCCGCGAACTGGTTGGCCTGCGTATAGCCGGAGCGGGTCTTGGACTTATGCTCGCCGGAGAACAGAGCGACGTTGTCGGCGGTCGCAAGGGAAAAGTCCCAGCCATCGAACGTCATCTTGTCCGCGCCGCCGAAGGCATGGCCGAACATGGAAGCCGCGAAGACCTCCATCTTCCTGTAGTACGCCGCGATGAACGCCGCAGGCTGCTTCTTCAGATCCATCATCTGCGCGTCATCGATCATCTCACGGGTAACCGCGAACTGATCTCTCCACGCGACATGGTGGATTTCCTTGGAGAAGCCCTCCTGGAAGCCGTCAACAGGAGCGAGACCGTTCTCGCCCACGGGCTTCGGGCCAGCCATAGCGGTCATGCCGGTGACCTTCTCAGCCCAGCGGGAGGATTTCTGAATCTTGAACAGCTTCTTCCAGACGGAAGCCTGGTCAAAGGCCTCAGCGCGCTGCTCAATAAACGTACGGATGGGAGCCTGTGACTTGCCGTAGATGGAGTCATTCAGGCCGGGCTCCATGGAGAAAATGATATTAGCCATAAGTAACTGCCTCCTTTTTCACTGACCTGCCGGTTCAGACGTTCGCCGCGGTGTCGAAGGTGACGAGGATCGCGGAGCCGACGGCGGTTCCCTCAATGCCTCTCACGGTCGCGGTGCCGCCAGAAGTGGTCGCGGTAACCTGCATACCGTCGGTATGAACGGTCACCTTGTCTCCGACCTTCACGGAGGTGAACGCCGCAGCAGCATGGGTCTCATAGATGATGTCATCACGCACGGGCGTCACGCACAGCTTGCCCGCCGCGTCAAGGGTGGTCTCCTTCATGGAGATGAACTGGGGAACGGTAGTGCCGGAGCACAGCTTCAGAACGCCGCCGTCCAGGGTGAGAAGCTCTCCGACCTTATAGGTGCCGGCCGCCGCGTCCATAGAATGGACAAACGCGGTCTGCTCTTCACGGCCGATCTTGTAGGGGATGAAGCCTTCCATAGTTATTTACTTCCTTTCCTGATGGAATTGAGATATTTGGCATACGCCTCGCGCTGCTTTTCGGGATCGGTAATGCCGAAGCCGTCAAACATCCGCTTCGTGTCTGCCGGGATTTCGATCTCGCCAGAGCCTCGCTGCGCGGTGCTCTGGAGATGATCCTTGGAGTTGGCTGCGTTGACCGCAGCCTGTCTTGCCGCGTCGGTGCGTGCGCCGGAGATTTTGTCGAAGTTCTCGATCTTCCACGCCTCAAGCCATGTAGCCTTGCCGGACTTGACGCGTTCTGCGATCTGCTTTCCCTTCGCCGTCTTCACCAGACTGTCCACGTCCTTCACGGTGGGGTCATACTTGGCAATCTCCCGGATATCGCGGGAGACGGCCTCCTGCAGCAGATCGTTGTATCTCTGCTGCTCCATTTTGCGGGAGAACTGCGCCGCCCTCTGCATATCCTGTCCGAGGGGGGTCTGCGCGAACAGAGCCGAAATTGTATCCGCGTCCAGACCTGCGGCCTTCACCTTTTCCAGCGCAGCCGCACGGGACTCCTCCTGCTCCTGCCTTTCCCGTGCCGCGATATACTCATCGTAATCCGCACGGGAGCGGATTTCCTTCCCCGTATAGGGGTTTTTCTTCCCCGCGAAAGCCGCCGCGTAGTGAGCGTCCAGAATGGCGCGTTGGGTGGACTCATTTACCGCTCCCATACCGGGTGATTCCGACTGCTCCTCTTCGGTGCCCGTGCTTTCCTCATCGCCGGAGGGGACTGTTTCCTCTGCGGGTTCCTCATCCGTAGTCTCCTCTGCGGTTTCGGTCACGGGTTCTTCAACTTCTGCGGGGGTCTCTGCCGTATTGCTGTCCTCGGGGACGGCTCCCGGAGCCTCGGCTTCGGCCTCGGCAGAGGGTTCGGAGATTCCGAACGCCTCATAGATCGCGCTGCTTTCGGTGTCCATACGTTACTCTCCTCTTATTTCTTGTTCTCGCTGCCCTTGTTGCGCAGATCGTTGCCGCGCTTCACAGAGGCGCCCTTGGAGGTGCCGGTGCCGGCTTTGTTGGACTTGATGACCTGGGTCGCGGAGTGGGAAATGTCAGTGCTCTTCATAATCGTTGTACTCCTTCCTTGTCTTTGGGAATGTGTAAATCTCGGTTTTCCTGTCTGATGGCGCGGTCAAGGTTTTCCACAAGATGCTCGTTCCACGCCATGCCTCGGATGGCTGCGGGATAGCTGCAGGGGTCGCGGATAGTGAACCGACACTTTCGGCTCTTAAGCGTCAGGACTCGTTTACCGGGCAATCCCCGCACCTCCTCTCATGGCATTCACGTCCGCTCTCGCGTCCGCTTGTGCCTGTCGGATGGTTTCAATCTCAAGCTGCCGCTCTGCGGCCTCGGCCTCGGACTGTGCCGCCGCCTGCGCCTCCTCGTCAGCTCTCCGATTCTCGCGGTCAAGCTGCTCGTCCTCTCTGGACTGTGCAGCCTCCTGCTGCTGCTGGAGAAGCTGCTGCTGCTGTTCGGCCTGTGCCTGTGCCTTCTCCGCAAGCTGCTGAACGTACTTCAGCGCCGCATCTGCGTAGGGGTAATGGAACTTCTCCATAAGCCCCCAGAATAGCGTCAGCGTGCCGTAGTCCTGCGCGTTGCCATACGCGCCGGTCTGAAGGTTCAGCCTCGCCTCCTGCCACAGGGACTCGCGGTTTGTGGCAAGTGAAGCCGCCGTATCGCAGGAGAACAGGAAGTCATCGTTCCAATACCATTCTCCCGCCGCATCCTGCCGCAGGAACAGATATCTGTCGAATTCGCCGTACTCCCGCTCTCCGTCCATGGCCTCGCGGCTCACGGGACGCGGTTCATCGGAATACGCCAATTTGAACTTGAAGATGGATTCGAACAGACGCGAATATGCCGCGTGCTTCATGATGCGCTTGGATTCCAAGCGGCCTGCGGACTGCTGTGCCGCGAACTGCTTGGCCGTGCCGGACGTTGCCGTGGTATCGCGCCGTCCCTGGAAGGAGTCCGTGATGCCGATGACCTGTCTGGCCTGTTCGTAGATATTCTCGGCATACACCAGATCCTGCTCGATGTCCACGTTCATATCGCGGACGGTAATCATGGAAATCCAGTCGGGCTTGTCCATACGAATGACCTTGCCCTCCTTATCATCCGCGCCGATCTTGGCGTCACGCGGAAGCGTAAGGTAGGAGCCGTACTTCATCGTCTTATCATTCATGGACGTATAGAGCCACTTCAGCGTATTCTGCTGATCCTCGATTTTGTCCACGTCCGAATCGCCCAGGAACTTGCCGAACATCGAAACGTTCTTCTGCAGGACTACGGGGAAAATATCGGGCTTATAAAACGGAATCTTCGTCGGCTCGATGGTCACGTTTCCAAGCTCATCGAAATGCGGAGTGCCGCCCGGAATGACGCGCCCGTCGGGAAGAGGCTTATCCTCAAAGATTTCCTCAAACTCCTCCGTGCGCTCCTCCCACGAAGAGCCGCCGCACACGGGGCAGACGTGCTTCCTCTTCTTGTCGGCGTCGGGGTTCTGGCTTCCTTCCGCAGGAGGCGCACCCGCGGGCTCGACCGCGCCGCATTTTTTGCAGCGTCTCAGCCGTCTGGACTGGTAGTCATCCAGATCCTCCAGCACGGTGTCCCGCACCCATGAGAACAGGCCGACGCCGCCCGAATCGTTTCTGTAGTACGCGACATACTGCGTGACCATGTCCTCTGCCGCCGATTCATCGGACGAGCCCTTGATGCCCGCCTCCTCTTCGGATTCATCGGACACATCCACTCTGTATTTGCGCCGGATGTACTCCTTCGTCTGCGGGATCTTAAGGATGATATAATCCATATCCTCAATACCCGTGTAGACGCCGGCCTGCGGAACGATCTGCTTGGGATGCAGCAGCGAAACGCAGACATCGCCCACCACGTTATGAGAACGTTCGGAGTTATCCCATTCAACGAGCCACAGGCCGCCGCCCTGGATCGGAACGGTGCGCTCCTGCATATCGTTCATTTCTTCAAAGCGCAGACGGTCAAGCTCTCCCCGCAGCATATCCTCGATGACTCGGGCAAGATGCTCGTCTTCCTTCCTCTTCGCCGTGACTTTAGGCTGCGGAATGTTGGTGTCGACCTGCGCCTCGATCAGCTCGGCCACGATATTGCGGACGTGCGTAGCCTCGCGAAGCTGCGTCTCGCCCGTATGCGCGTTGAACATATCATGCGTGCCCCGGTACAGATCCTCTCTGTGATCCATCTTCGAGACTTCCGCTTCATACTCCTGCGCGTTCTTTGACAGCCTGCGCTGCCACAGCTCCAGTCTTTCCGTGCTGTCCTTCTTCGCCATGTGTTTCATCACCTCAATCAAAATACGGTTCGCCCCACATGGCGACCATGGACTGCCGCTCGGAGGGAGTGGCGTTGTAGTAATCTTCCTTCATGTCGGACGTCCAGCGCACGCCTCTGCGCTGCGGAGTGCCTCCGCAGCGCACGTCCTTCGTCTGCTGCGGACGGATATAATGTGCAATTGCAAGGCTCATGACGCAGTCATCATGAGCGCCCAGCTCGGCCTCGGCCTTCATGTTCTCGTTGCGCACGAACGTCTCCATTTCTTCCAGAGTGTCGCGGTCAACTATATTTTCGGGGTGATCCCTTACCTCTGCTACGAGCTGGGTGATCATGACCGGCCTTGTCTGCCGGTTTGTGCGGAAACCGTAGGAATGCCTCATGCGCCCTCTGAAGTCATCCTCAACCGCTCTGACGTACTGATGCGGGTATTCCAGTCTCTGAAGCTCCTTCACGGGATGCGTCGAAAAGTTCACCTCAATGCCAATCAGAGCTTCATTGTAATACATCCCAAGGCAGAACATCTGACGTGCAAATTCGTCCTCATCGTACTGAGCGCGGAGGACTGCGACCTGCTGCCCCGTGCGGTTATCCAGAACCTGCGCCACGAAGTAGTCAGAACCGTCTCCCGATGTATCCGCGCCGATGACATACGGCACGCCGTCCTCGGGTTCCCTGTACACCTTCAGCGCACCGTAGCCGCAGGCTTCAAGCCTCGCCTGTGTAATGCGCATCCCGTCATAGTCATACTCAAACATACCCTCAATGACAGGCTGCGTATTCAGCTCCATCTGTGCCTTGATGGCGCGGGTCGAGAAAACGGTCTTGCCCGTCACGCCCCATTCGCCCAGGCAGTATACTTGGTAATGATACGGTTCCGTCTCCTTATACGCCTCCAGAACGCGCCTGTTGGCCTCTGAGATGAATCGGTTGTCCTTATAGGTAGACTTGTGTGTCACCACGTCCGGGCTCTCATGGTCGAAGAATCTCTTCTTCAGCCAATGCATAATCGATATCGGGTTGAACGATATGATAATCTGCTGGTAGTAGTCCGACTTGTCACGAAGACGGCGGTCAAGCTCCAGAAAGTCAGCCTCATCAAGCTCACTCGCCTCTTCGATCCATATCGACGTAATGCGGTAAATGGACTTCAGCTTTTCGGGGTCATCCAGTCCGGCGAAGATGATCTGCGAATCGGTCGACTCGATGTTGATGACCAAGTCTCCCTTGTTCGAAGACCACTTCACGCGGGGATAATACTGATTGAGCTGTCCGCACAGCTGCGCAAAGCACGACTCTCTCAGCGTCCTCGCAACCTTTCGGCAGACCAGGATTCTGTGTCCCTTCTCCGTTGTCACCCGCTCCAGAATCTTGCGGCCGGCGAAGATGGACTTGCCCGATCCGGCACCGCCCATAAGAACCAGGTAACGCGCCTCGCAGAAATAGAGCGGGAGAAAGCTCTCGTTGTTCGTCTGGCACAGCTCGTTCCACCATTGCGCCACGGCAAGCTGACGGTCGATGTCCTCCTGCGCCGCGTAATCAACCTTCCACGACGGAAGCTCGGCCTTCTGCAGATCGCGCCGTCTCTTGATCTCAGCCCTCGCGCGCTTTAATGATTCCTCACGCGATATGGGAGAATGCCCGGAAAGATCCCCGGGGTTCTCCTCGTCCTCGTCTGCGTCAGCCGCGCTCATGCGCTCCGCTTCGAACTCCACAGCCTCCCGCTCACGCTTTGAAAGCCCCCGCAGGATCTCCTGCTCCTCTGCCGGTACGGAGGACGCCGTACTTTTCTTCTTCTTACTCGACATCCGTCATGTCCTCCGGCTCGACCGTCACAACCTCCGCCGGACGGGACGCCGCCTGTATGAGTGACATCTTCTTCTGCGCCTCCAGCATCGACTGCTGCGACTTCTCAATGATCTTCAGCTTCTCCGCAAGCGGTAGAGCCTGTGCCACGGCAGCTCTCGTCTCCGCGCCCAGCTCATACTCCTTCTTGTCCTTCCAGCCGAACCTGTTGTTCAGCGCGTACTGAATGCCGTCCGTCCTCTGCTTACTTGTGACAAGCTCCGTCTCATACTTGTTCTCGATCCGCGCCCATGCCTCATCCAGAATCGGCGCAAACTCCGGCAGCTTCGACCAGTCCTGCAGCGCCCTCACAGAGCAGGAACATCTGATGGCCAGCCCCGACAACGTCGGCAGCACGTCATCCCGGTCACACTCTCTGAAGTAGTCGTTCACGACCTTCTGCAAATCTCCCGCTCTCTGATACGTCTTCAGCGATGTATACCGAAACGCCACAGCCCCTCAATGCTCCCTTCCTTCCGTCCCCGCATGGCGCCCACACGGTCAGAATTATGTTAACCGCCTATAAACAAAAACGGCACCCGCTCAGTGCTTCCCCGCACCGCAGATGCCTTCTCTTAAAATCCGACTGGGTTCCCTTCCCCGATGGTACCTTCAAAAATTCCCATGGGTTCCCTTCTCAGATGGTACCTATGGAAATTTCGAAAAAGAGGTGGGTTATCTATGGGGGTCCCCCACGCGTTCCCTCGACACCCCCCTCCCCCGGGGGGGTCTCCGCTCCGCACCGAGGGCATCGTCCTTCCTCCGCAGACAGCTTTACAAGTATGATAGTACCACTAGCAAATGTATACAATCAAGTGCCACTTGTAAAAATAAAACAATCTCCCTCCCTGCCTCCCCTCTCCCAGGCTCCGAGGTCAGAAGACCGCCGAGCTACATCTTGTGCCTCTCCGCATATCCGACTACCACATCTAGTCTCTCCACTTATACAAAATATGTATTTTGTACACCTCCTCCCCAAAGCCCCTCCCCCCCGAAGGCCGCTTCCCTCATCCGATACAGCGTTATCGATATCGCATTATCGATTACTCAGATCCGCATCTAATATGGCATATTAGATAACAGCTCAAGTTGACATAATCCGTTATCTAACACACCCCCGCTCCCCGGATCCTCCCGCCCAGGCCGTCCCCTAATGCTCCTGCTCTTACCATCATTGGATCAGCCTCTATAGATGTGCTCCCCCTCGGGGATAGATCTCCAACCGTTGGGGGAGGATGAGACCTCTCGGTTGATTTCCCACATGGATGACTCCCATCCGTTAGGAGTGAGCAGCCTCTCGGCTTTAGGCTCCTGCATCCCAGCAAGCTCTTTCTCCCCCTCTAGGGCGGAGCTAGCCCATAGGTCTACACTTATCCTATAGCTTATATTATATATATAGCATATAATCCTATATGCGCCGAAACGCGCCTTCGGGGGGAGGCCGCCGAAGCTCCTACCGGAGGCCGCTCCTGCCGGAGACGGATCCTGCCCGGAGGCCGGGCAAACCGCCACAGCCAGGAGCCGCCTGGATCCCTGCCAGGCCAGGCCGAGCTCAGACCAGCAGCCGCTCCGTGCCCAGGCCGGACGCGCTCCGATCCGCCTGGAGCGCTGCCATCATCGCCTCTGGCAATCTGCACAAATCGATTTGTGCAATATTACGTGTTGGCAGCGCTGATAATTAGTGCTATGATATAGCCAGCAAAAACAAAAGCGGCCAGCCCCGGAGGCAACCGAGACTGGCCAAGTCCAAAACCAACCAAAAATCAGAACGAAAAGGAGAACTATCATGGCTTACTTCTCTCTCAACAACGGGCTCGGTGATCACTGGTACTCCCCCGATGACATCACCAACCTCTGGGACAGCTCCCGCGAGGGAGAGACCCTTGGCAAGTGCATCCTCTCCTACTGGGACGCAATCGTGCAGCGCATGGACGATGACACCCGCGAGGCCGTCAGCGATGACCTTGCTCCCTGCACCGAGTGCGAGTTTTTGGCGGAGTACCTCCGCCGCGCTCCCGAGGATCTCATCCTTGGATGACCAGACATTACTCCCGCCCCCCCGCCGCCGCAGGCCGGGCACATCCCAGGCCTGCACCCACATCACGAAAGGAGCTGTCCCCTATGAAACGTGCCCCGTTTGACGAAACCTCTTCCCGGATCCGTGCCGCACGGGATTATGTCAACCTCTCCCAGGCCGCCTTCGCGCGCCTGGTCGGAGTTTCCCGCACCGCCGTGCAATATTGGGAATACCGTAAGAGCTCCATCCCTGCCTACGTCCTCGCCCTCATCGAGCACCGTGCCGCCAGCGCCAGTCCCGAAGAGCTTGCCTTCCTGCGTCGGGGAGGCCGAAGCTAAAAGCCCCGCTCCGCACGAAGAACCCCCTGCAGCAGCCGTCATGACTGCCGCAGGGGGTTTTCCTTTTTCCGTATGGACTGCGCCCAGGGCGCGCGGATCCGTGCCCGGAGACGCCGGTCTACTCCAGCTCCATCAGCGAGAGCAGCCGCCACACGCGCCGTCTCGCCGTAGTCGCATCCGCGTATCCGGCCGCCTCCGCAAGCCTCCCGTAGGAGAGACTGCCGATGTAGCGCAGCTCCAGCAGGTGACGGTCTGAGGGCGCAGGCAGCGCTGCTTCAGCGATCCAGCGTTCGACGCGCTCCATGGCCTGCAGAGACTCCGCAAGCCGTACCCGGTAATGCTCTGTCGCCTCTGCCAGCGCCGCAGCCAGATCTCCGACAGCGTCCGAGCCGGAGGAGCGCACGCGCACACCGTCTATGTTGAGCGTAGCCACGTCACGCGCACGATCCTCCAGCTCCCGCAGCACGCGCCGCAGGTGCCGTGCATCCCTCTGGGCATCTCTGTAGGCCGAGAGGCGCACGTCATTGGCGCGCGCCCTCTGCAGCTCCTCCACCGTCATCCTCATGTGCCTTGCTCCTCCCGTCACGCGTCCATGTGGCGTGCCACGTATGCTCCGTAGCTCATGCCCGCCGCCGCCGCCCTGGCAGCCACGTCCGAGATCCCGCTCATGGATACCGGCGCGTTCTCGCGCCTCTCACGCGCCTCATGCCGGATCGCCTTGCGTTCCTCGCATTGTTTCCTGTCCCGGCAGCGTGCCGAGCAATACACGCGTTTGGGTGCGCCCTCAAATTCCGTACCGCAGACCGGGCACACGTGCTTGACCGGGTGCGACGCGCGCCAGGCCTTTTGCTTCCGGCGCTTGTTCTCAGCACTGCACCCGGCGCAGCAGCACTTCTGCCCCCGCTCATGCGGGAGGAAGACCCTCCCGCACACCACGCACTCACGCGTCTCGACCGGCGCCTCGCAGAATCCGAAGCCTTTAGAAGGGGACATCTTCCGCACCTCCGAAGGAGCCGAAGCCGTCCTGCGACGCCGGCCGCGGGAAGGTATTGCCGGACGGGTAACTGTATGACGCACCCGCCCGATCCGCAGACTCCTGTTCATAATCGCGCTTGCGATCGCCGCCGAAGTTGACTGAATCTGCGATGATCTCAACCGTCACGCGCTTTTTGTTGTCGCGATCCGTCCATTCCCGTGTGGAGAGGCGCCCGGATACCAGCACCATCTGCCCCCGGGAGAAATTCCTTGACAGGAATTCCGCGGTTTTGCCCCACGCGACCACATCAAAGAAGTCCGCCTCCGGGCTCCCGTCCTGTGCCGAAGCGCCGGAGTACTGTCGACCGACCGCCACACGCGCCGTGCATACGCTCTTGCCGGACTTCGACTGCTTCAGCTCGATGTCAGCCACCACTCGTCCCTGAATCGCTACCACGTTTAACATGTCTATTACTCTCCAATCTTTAACTGATTTGTGTCAGCCTGTGCTGCAGGCTTTTCCTCGTCTGGTGATTCTGCTACAAAATCCTTGCATGGTTTTGTGCATTTCGCACAGTCTCTCCCGTGCTTGGAGCAGCATCGGATGTATGAGCGCTTGCCGTAGGAATCCCACGCGCACCCTGTGCAGATGCAGCCGTGCCCCCACATCGTCCCGCAGCGCGGATCATGTCTGCCAAGCATGGTCAAGCGTCCTCCCCCCCGCGCCGGTCACGCTTGTACGGATTCCCTCCCAAGTCCCGGAAGCTGCGCAACCGCTTCCGGGCACTCGCGTACTCCGTCTCAAACGCGCCGAATATGCGCCGGCAGCCCTCGCGCAGGCCAGGCACCGTGCCCCATCCGCGCCGCGTCCTCCTGCGTGATACGCTCCTGTGGATCATCTGCTCTCCGGCAGAAAGTCTGTACCGTTTTCTATGCGTCTTCGCCAACGTTCTCCACCTCCTCAATCTCGACTATGATGCGCGGATCCTTCTGATCCAGTGCAAACCGATCTTCAAACCCCTCGATCTCGTCCCAGCCGTCATCCCGCAGCACGCCCGACACCACCAGCGCGTCCTCTATGACCTTTCGCCCATAGGCAGACACATTGGACTTGTCCCGCTTGCGGTTTAGCTCGATCCACGTGTACACCATATGCACCGGCCGCCGGAAGCGCACGCCGCGCAGGTATCGCTTGCAGCACAGGATCACCCAATGCTGTGCCTCCGACTTGAGCTTGGCTCCGGCGTAGCGTGACTTATTCTCAGCCGTGATGTAATCGTTGAGACCGGGTAGCCGTCCAGGGATCGTGAGCACCGCTCTCTGCAGAGCGCCCGAAGGCGCGGCCTGCTTTTTGGCTGTGCTATCTGCCCGTCGAGCCAAAGCCCCCGTCACCTCTCTCCGTATCCTCCAGCGCATCCACCACCGTCAGCGCCGGGAACCAGCACGGCAGAATAACGAGCTGCGTAATCTTCATTCCGCGCGTCAGATGCACGTCCGCGTCCCCGTGATTATAGAGCTTTGCCACGATGGATCCCGTGTATCCGCAGTCTATGACGCCCTCCGACGCGATGCCGTACTTGACATTGAGGCCGGATTTGGACTTGAGCATCCCGACCGACCCCCTCGGCAGCGCCACGTGTACGCCCGTATCGATCACAGCGCTGCCGTGAGCGGGCACCGTCACGTCCTGCGGCGCGAACAGATCCAGCCCCGCGTCCTCCGCATGCGCTCTCACGGGGCAGTACGCGTCTCTGTCCAGCTTTACCTCCATTGTAAACCCCTCTCTTTCCCGTCAGAATGCCCTCTGCCGCGTTTTCCACGTTTTCCCGGGGAAACTATACCCCCTCGCGGGAAACGCGCTCAGAATCGATTCTGACGCATTTATCGTGAACCTGCCGGTTTACCCGACACATTCAGCCTGTGCTATGGCGCGGAGCTTGGCGTAGTACGCCGCATCCGCGTCGGACTCCCGTGCGGGAGCATCTGACGGAGCGGGAGCCCGTCTGCGCTCCGTCCACTTGCGCAGCATGGCCTGCCAGTTGGCTACAGGTCGTCCTGCGGAATCCGTCCAGCCCGAGCGGGACATGACCTCGAGAAATGCGTCTACCGAAGCGGCTTCGGCACGAAGACCCGCTCCATACCGTCTGACGTCCTCGTCGGTCGGTCGGTCACAAAACCCCGCGTTTTCCGCGCTCCTTTCTTTGTGTTGACCGACCGAAGGACGGTCAACATTTCTTTCAAAACCATTAGGTATACCTATAGGCTTACGGTTATATATATTACCTCTAGGTATATTATTATATATATAGCCTATAGGAGTAAGGCTGGAGCTATAGGGATTGTCATTCCCGGACGCATCTCCGTATTCGTAAACCGTTTTTTTGTATACAGAAATCGGTTTTTCGTATGCAGAAACGGGATTGTTGTATACAGAAATCGGGTTTGTGCCAGCGGTAATCGGGTTTTCGTCTGCATCAACTTTATTTTTGCAGACAGAAATCGCGTTTTTGCATACAGAAATCGCGTTCCCGTTTCCCGACCCCGCGCCGCAGCACTCGTCCGGCGCGACGATCACGCCGCAGCTCTCCTCCGGCTGCAGGAGCCAAAGAGAGCCCCGCACCGTGCGAAGGGAACGTCTGCCGGAGGCGCCCAGCCACTTGCGCTGCAGCTGGGCACCCGTAAGGACACCCTCCTCTGCCAGGGACTCATCGAAGAGACCGGAGGTCACGATGGCGCCCACGATGGCCGACAGACGTGCTGCCGTCATGCCGCCGCCCATGATGCGCGCCAGGGAGGGCACGTCCCCCTCGCCGAAGCGCAGGAAGTACCCGTCTGTGGAAAGCGCACGATTGCATAAAAAGAAGTATACGCCGAAGCCTTCCCAGCCCGCAGCGTCCAGAAGCGCGTCCATCTGCGCGTCCCCGTACATCTCACAGCTCCACGCAGCCTCGCTGACGGTCATTTTCATCTTGCGTCCCATAGAAGAATACCTCCGAAAAGTTATTTTATGTGCCCCAGCGGGGAAGCCCCGGCGCGTCCGCTGAAGCTCCCCCCGAACAGTGAAAAGATGCTTACTTCCCCACAGTTTCTGCCGCCGGCTCCTCCGGGGGAACCTCGGTGAAGCTGCCCTCGACCGCATCCGCGGGGATATCCTCGTCATCGAAGCTCCCGGTCGCAATCGCAGTCGCAGCCGCCACGGCAGCGGGATCCGCCTGCTTTTGGTAGTCGATGGACATGAGACCCCACTTGCCGATCAGCCTGCGCAGGACGGTCTTCTGTGCCATAGCGTCAAAGTCATCTCTCCAGCCTTTGGACTGATACTGCCCCTTGCGGTTCTTGCGCTCATGCGCCTCGATCTGAGCGCGCGTCATGTAGATAGTCTTCTCCATGCCGTTGACCAGGCGGTAATAGCCGACCCAGCCGATGACCGGCAGCTTCTCGCGTTCGTCCTCGTCCTCGATAAAGTCAAGCTCGATCTCCTCCGTGAGCCGGTTGTAGCGGACAAGCTCACCCTCGCGGACATCGACCACGTTGATGACCTTGTACACGCCCGTGCGCATCGCAAGCTGGAGCATGCCCTTGTAGCCCAGGATAAAGCTCGCCTCCATGCGTTTGGTGCCGGAGGCACGGTTGAAGTTGGAAAAGGGCACGATGTAGGCGTAGCCCAGCTGCGCATCGATGGGCAGATCATAGCTTGCGGCCTTCAGTGCGGATTGGATCACGGTCACAGGAGCCTCGGAGAAGGCACGGGCAAGCTCCGGGGAAGCGTTGATACAGGAGACGATGGACGCAATGAACTGCGGAGCGCGTCTGCCCAGAAGCTCATCGAAGCGCTTGCGGTAACCGTCACGGTCGACGATGGAGGACACCATCTCGGCCACGGAGGCCGCAGCAGCATTGGACTTTCTTGCGGCAGGCGCAGCAGAAGCCGCACGTTGGATTGCGTTGTTGACATTAGCCATTCTTCTTTTCTTCCTTCCTCTGCGATACGCGCAGCACACGTGATGTAGATTCCTTCAAATATTTTCCGGCAATTTCGGGGTTCCCCTTTTTCAGTGCCTCCGTATCGATGCGCCGCGTCACCTGGTTCTGCCAGGAGGCCACCTTGCCCCCGCAGATGCCGACGGGTTTGTCTGCCATGCGAAGTTTGATGCGGTTTTCAAGCTCCGCGCGCTGTGTTTCAAGCTCCTTAATCTGAGCCTTGACGTCATCCAACCGGGAGAAGACATCCTCCATGCCGGACAAGTCAACGGGCTCCGTGACAGAGCCGTCCGCCATCTGATACAGGCCGTTTATGGTATCCGTGGTAGCCTTCGTGCCGTCCACCTCCGGCGGTGTCTTAGCCTCCACCAGCGCCCAGAACTCCCGCTCACGCCCGATAAGCGTCTCGATCTCCGCATCCGAAACGGAGACCACACCGTCCACGCGTTCATCGGCCTCCGGGTTTTCCTCGCGGGTAAAGCGGTATACGCGGAAGTCCGATCCCATGATAAGCACAGCCAGGTACCAGTCTCTCCAGCCTGTGACCGCCATGTAGTGAACGCATTGGACGTAGTAGTGCGCCGGAACGGAGACGGAGCCGTCCGGGGAAACGAAGCTGCGATAGTTGTAGGCCGATGTGGTCTTGCACTCCAGACCCGCGTCACGGCCTCGGACGCGTCGGTCGATATTGGCGCACATGTAGGGCTGCTCGACAGACCCCAAAAGTGCGTTCATGCGCTGGACAGGCAGGGACGCGCGCTCTGTAAAGCGCCTCGCGACATATTCCTCCAGATCCCGCCCGACGCGCAGCGCTTCGGAATCCGGGGTATCGGGCTTTAAGCCGATCTTGTCTGCCCAGACGGAAAAAGGGGAGGAAAACGGGGATAACCCCAAAAGCGCCGCCGCGTCCGATCCTCCGATGCCCCGTCTTCTCCAGGCAAGCCACTCTTCGCGGGGCATATCCGCTGTGGATACCAGCCTTGTGTAGCTCATTTTCTCCTCCTTAGGGGATGCTTCCACCCTTTCACCTTCTCGATATGCTCCACGCCGACCAGGATGTCCTCATCCTTCATACAGTTAATCAAGTCTTCAATGGAGATATCGCCGTCATTCAGCTCGTTTGAGAGCTTGTTCGCATGGTCAAGGAGCCTGTACAGGCGTTTCTCGCCGAAGCCGAACTGGTCATGCGCCGCCTGCAGCATACAGATGAGCGCGATCGAGTAGGCTGTAGTCACGTTGCGCTCCAGCACCTGCCTCAGCTCGGACTCCTTCATGCTGATGTTCGCGTTTACCTTCTTTGCCACTAAAACCACGCTCCTTCCCGCCGCTTCTTTTCTGCCAGCATCTCGCGCCGTGCCTCGTCAGCCGCGCGCCTGGTGTAGGTTTCCTGCACGTCCGTCAAGCCCAAAAGCCAGTCTGCCGACACCTCAAGCGCCACGCATAGAAGCATCAGCGTCTCCAGCCGGGGCTTGATGCGTCCGTACTCGATGCCCTTGGTCTGCGTGCGGGAAACGCCGGAGAAGTTTGCAAGATCCGTAATCGTCCAGCCCTTCCTCTCCCTTGCGTCCCATATGCGTTTGCCCATAAGCTCCAGGTCAAGCGTCATCTCCTAGACCCCCTCACGGCATCGATCACGTTTTTCACGGTCAGAATCGTCCAGTAGCCGACGATCAGCACCCATGCGGAGCCGCCGCGGGCGAGGATGACCGCCACCCTCGCCGCAATAACCGCCAGCACAATGACCAGCATCGTGCTCCAAAAATCAAGAGGCTTCACTGCGCGCCTCCCGAAGCATCTCCTTGTAGAGCGCCAGCTCCTGCTTCAAGTCCCCGATCTCCCGCTCCTTGCGGTAGATCACCTTCTCCAGGTTGACGAGTGCCGTAGTCATCGCCACAACCGTGCGCCCGAAGCTCTCCGTGTCCCGGTCACCGCGCATCGCCGCCGCTGCCCGTCTGACTTCCTTCAGATTCATCTCAAACGTCATCCGTCCTCACCCTCCTCATCCTCATGGTAATCCAGCTCACCCGTCTGAGCCGCCTCGGCAAACTCCATGCAGATATCTGCCATCTCATGAGGAGTCTTCTTCATCTCCGCCACCGCCAAGTAGAACAGCTTTGCCGTCGCTGCCAACACCGCGCCGCACGTGGCTTTCTTCTCCGGAAACGTGAGATCTGCGTTTAAACAGTCCTCGTTTTCCTCCACTGTAAGCACAAGCACGGTCTTCAGCTCACTCATAATGTTTCCTCCCTGTCATAGCTTCGGGGGTTGTTGATGCCGTTCCGGACAAGTTTTGTGTTGAGTTCATAGAACTGCACGTCGGAGATCGCGCCCAGGCTGTGCGCCATTCTTACCTCGCCGTAGGTCTGATACATAAGCTCCCTGTCGCGTTCGCGCATGGCGTACTCGGTTCTCGACTTCAGATAGGCGTACGCGTCACTGTTCGTCATCGTCACCCTCCAGATCGTCCACCATCTGAAGCAGCTTCTTCACGCGGAGCTTGTCATCCCGCTCCGTGATAGCTATGATGGCATCGTGTGCGAGTGCCGCAGGATGCTCTTCCATATGCTTGGCGAAGTCCAGCAGCACCCGACCGATGAAGAACAGAATGTGCTTTCTCTCCGTCTTCCGAAGTGTGGTCACGCTGAAGCGAAACCTATCCCCGTCTCCACAGTCGAACATCCGGCAGCTGATGACCAGCTCCTCGCCGTCCTGCGGCTCCATCTCCCTGTAGGCCTTCTTCGCTTCTTCCTTAATTTCAATCTTCTTCGTCATCGTTCTTCTCCTTTACCAATCCAGTTTTCTGCCGCAGACCGGGCAGTAGTTCGCTTCAATCACGTGCTGCAGCTCGTCCGGCTCCCCGCTGCCGTTATCGCCGAAGGACGTGATGGCCAGCATGAGATTCATCGGGTAGAACTCAACTGCAAGCTGATGGCCGTTTGAACCTTCGAGGCTTATAAGCTGGTCTTCCGCGCAGAACTCGCACGGCTCAAGAGCCTTCTTCCTGGGCATCGTCCGCATCCTCCATAATCTCGCCCGTGTCGGTGTCGGAGTGCCACGCAAGCCTGTTCCAGGCATCCAGAGCCACGTCCATGCTGTCGCAGGCCGTCTCCGTGTCGTAGACGCAGAGACTCACGCCGCACTCCGGGCACCAGACGGTTGTCCACACCCGCTCATAGCGTTTTCGCGCCTTCGTCCCGCAGCGGGGGCAGGGTTTTACTCCCCGCACCACGGCTGCACCTCGAGAAATCTGTCGCAGATATTATCGATGTAATCCATGCCGAGCCCGACAAGCTCCTCGTTCTCCGCTCCGCACAGGACAGCCGTCCCGACAATCGGATCGCGCCAGTTGTCGTGGATGTCGTAGGCCAGCTCGTTTTCGGCAAGCTCTGAGAGCTTGCCTTCCTCGTTGACCACCATCACGGGCGTGATGCCGTCCTCCGTATCGGGAAGGATCGTCCCCGCCACCTCGATGTAGCCCTCGACGATCTCCTGCAGCTCATGGAGATCAAGGATCTCAGCCGTGCGCCGCACCTCCACGCGCCCGTCAGCGTACAGAATGATAATGCCCGTCACTTTTCAAACACTCTCTTCAGCATTTCGTTCGTACGGTAATACGCCGCCGCAAACCAGCCCACCGCAGAGCAGACTTCATAGGTTGTTGTATCAAGCGCCTGTGCCAGATTGGCGATGCCCCGCCCCATCTCAGCCAGCGTGCTCACGACTTCCGTCTGCAGGGCACGGTCTGCCAGCTTCTCTTCGCACTTGCAGCCTTCCCTGCCGCTGCATTCGCATTCCTGCGTCTCCTCGTTCTTCACGATCTCTTCCACCGCTTCTTCATCCTCCTTCATCTGCTCCGGCTTCGTCTCAACGACATCCTGTTTCGCTTCAACGCACTCCGGCTTCGCCTCAACGCACTCCGGCTTCGCCTCAACGACATCCTCCGCTGCGTTTTCGCAGCGCTCCTCGGTCTCCGGCTGTTTCGCTTCGGTCTTCGCCCTCTTCTTCTCCCTGGTCGGGCTGATGTGGTGACGGCACTCTGCGCACAGCTGCTGCTTCGGCGCCTCCGGCGTGAACTTCGCACCGCAGACGGCGCATTCGCGGGTACCGTCCTCTCCGACCGCCGTAGCGCCCAACGCCGCTAGGTTTGCTCGGATGGGCTGCTTTGCCTGTTTGCGCCAATCCGCTGCCTTCTGCGACCGATTTCTCGGAGGAGGCTCGTTCGGGTCATGCTCGCCTTTGTAAACAATCATGCCCTGCGAGTTAAACCACGCCTTCACTTCGTCCTTGCGGTTTGCCCGGCAATCCTTGCAAATCTCGGAGCCGTTGAAGGAGGCGAAATCCTTCCCGCAGATCGCACACTGTGCTCTGACAGCGCCCTTGGACATTCCAAGTCGGATTGTCCGGCACGTCCGGCAGTAGCGCTCCTTGCCCTTGCCCGTAAACGTCTCGCCGCAGTCTTCGCAGGTACGCTGCGAGTAAAGCCCCGGCTTGTACTCTTCCGCACTGTCGGCTCTGTCCTCCCTCAGTGCAGCCGGATCACTCAGCTCCGGCTGCCCGTTGATGATGCTCAGCACCTCGTCCATTGTTTTTACCCCTTGCCCTTCCTTTCGTTATTTTTCCTGCAGTGCAATGCGGAAGGCATTGCCCCAACACGCCGCCCGGAGGAGCGCCTCGCCGCCGATGACATCGGGGATCTGGCGAAGGGCGTGCAGCCGGTTATAGCTCACGCAGCCCAGCACGATCCATATCACGCTGCGCAGCACGATCCACCAGTTCCGCCGGAACCAGATGATGACCTGCAAGCAGAAGATCGCGGCCGTCCTCCGTGCGGACTCTCCAAAGGTCATCTCCGACTTCCGCAATGACCGTGAGGAGCTCGTAATCTGGCGAAGGGACACCACGTCCGACGTGAACGGGGCGTCGACATACGGTCTGACCGTGTAGGTATTCATGCATGCGTTCCTCCTTTTAGTGTTCAGTCAATGTGCCTTCCGCGCTTGCGCATCAGCTCCTTGAGCCTGTAGATCCTGCGCTTGGCACAGATTTCGTAATCATTTGCCTGTTGCTCTCCGACAGCCGGAGCGCGGATGATGCGCTCCGCCAAGTACTCCGTGCAGCTCCCGTGGCATCCCGTGTGCCTCATCCTGCACAGGTAGCACACGGACTGTGGCATCTTTACTCCATCGTCCAGAGGATTTCTTCGGGCATCGGCACGGGATCCGGCTCCAGAGGATCCGGCTCCGGGGGAGCCGTGTACTTCTCCATCCGCTCCGTCACCGTGCGGGAGTACCATGTCTGGTAGATTCCGTTTTTCCATTTTTCCGCAGCCCCTCCCGCTCCGAGGTTGTAGCACATCAGCGCCAGACCGAGGGCGCCGTCCGTGCGTTCCAGATGCTCATGCAGGATCGCCGCGCCGATGGTCATCGAGTCCCTGGCTGAGTACAGATCATACGTCTCCAGCCCGGCCTCCTTCGCGTAGTGCCCGGCGAAGCTCCTGTGGATGCCCATGAGGCCTTCACACGTTCCGTTCCCGGCCTCCGTGTCCAGCCCCGACTCCGTTTCTGCGATCGCAAGGATTACGCCCTCTGGAAGCCCCCATTCGCGCTCCAGCGTGTAGGAGTATAATTCCTCATCCTTCGTCAAATCTGCGCTCTGAGCGAGTCCTGACGCCGCTGTGAGCATTCCTGCGGCCAACATCGCCGCCGCCGTTCGTCTCCAGTTCAATTGTGTTCCTCCTGTTTCCTTTTCGTCCCCAGCACATGGGGCAGATGTACGCGCAGTCTGGGAATGTGGAGAGTGCTGAGATGTTCCACTCCTCCCCGCAGAAGCGGCACCTGGCATAGCGCCGTCCGCTCCTGCGGTCTTCCTTCTCCGCACTCATGCGGTCATGCGCCGCGGCTCCCAGCGGAAGCGGCTGCGGCACTTCGGGCAGAAGAGCACAGGACGCGTATGCGCCGTGCGGTAATCGATCCCGTCTTCGGAGTAGATGTCCTCGCCGCAGTCCGGGCAGATGCCGTCAGCCGGGGAGAAGCAGGGGATCGCGCACCGGGCGAACTGACGAGCCTGTGCCTCAATGCAGCTCAGTCTTTCTTCCTTCGTCATGGTTCTTACTCCTCTCCGTCTACGCCCAGGAGATCGTTGGGCGTACAGTCCAGAATCTCCGCACAGCGCATAATCATCGCATCGGTCGGAGCCTTGATGCCGACTTCCCACTGCTGAACAAGAGACGGGCTGCAGGGGATGCGCTGCGCAAGGTTTTCTCTCGACATACCCGCACGTTTGCGGTACACATAAAGCCGTTCGGAAAATTTGCTTCTCATCGTTTCACGTCCTTTCGCAATCTTTCAATACTTGGTGTCATCTTTTCCCAAAAGGGAAGCGCACAGCATGCTTGCCCATGCCATGCGCCGTGCTCCGAAGCACGAAGGGGAGAATTTCTGCGGGTGGGACAGGCCGGAACCCATGCGGTTTCTCATAACGACTTCCGGGTCTTGGGGAAACCCGTGTGCTCGGCTTGATACTCTGCTCTCGGCTTTTTGAATACAATGGGATGAACATATCCTTGATATGCAGGTTGCGGTCTGCATATTTGATTTTGTCTTCCTGTGGTCTTGCTCTTAGGAAAAGAACCGTTCGGCCTTCTCCCCCCGCCTCAGCCGGTTGAAATTCGCCCCTTCGCGTCCCGGATCAGGAAGTGCTATCTTGTCTTCTCCCGGGAGACTTCCTCCCGGCGTTCAAGCTCCGGCGTCCACATTGCCCGTCTGATGCAGCCCTCCAGCGTCCTCGCGATCCCGCCGAACTGAGCCTTCGGAATCTCCCGGATGCTGACCGCGCCGTCATTCGTCACAATCGTCATTTTTACGCCTCCTGTCCTGTTGACTTTACATCAATGGCAGAAAAAAGGGTCTCAATCGATACGTCCAGCGCACTCGCCACTTTTGCCAGGGTTCTTGTCGATGCGTTCTTTTCCGGGTGACGTTCCAGATAGTTGATCGTCGCGCGGGAAAGACCGCTCTTTTCGGCAAGTTCTCCCTGCGTCATGTTCCGCTTCATGCGGTTTTCACGAACGGTGTAGGTCATCACTTCACCTCCCTACCATCCAGTAGGTTTTACAAGCAGAGTATACCACACCCGTTGCCCTTTGTCAAGTCGATTTCCCACGGCATTTTGCACAAATCTTGACTTTCGTTTTTGTATCATGTATAATATGCTTGACACATCAATTGAAAGGAGTGTCACTCCCATGACTCTGAAGGACTTTCTGATACAGTACAGAACGGAACACGATCTGTCCCAGAGGCAGTTCGCAGCGATCTGCGGTCTATCTAACAGCTACATCTCCATGCTGGAGAGGGAGCGGAACCCCACCACAGGTGAAAAAATAGTCCCCACGCTGCAGGCGTTTGAAAAACTAGCCCGCGGCATGGGGATCACGCTGGAGGATATCTTTGATACGATCGAGGACACGCCGGTCGATCTGCGCTTCCACCCGGAGGGAGACGCGCCGGAGGACGAGCGGGAGCTTATTGCCGCTCTTCGCAGGATCCCGCCGGAGAAGCGGCGCGAGGCTCTGCGCTATCTGAAATATCTGGCAGCGTCGGAAGACGAAGCATAAGCGCGTCCCGCTCTTGTGGCGGGAGCTTGCGCAGGAATCGAAGCACCTGCAGAATGTCTCCGCTTGATACGATGAAATCGTCACGCATATCCGTTCCCTCTTTCTCCGTCTTTTTGTTCGATTTGTTGTCCCCATAATAGCACCATATTCATCGCCTGTCAAGTGGAAGACGAATATTTTTTACATCGGAGGCGTACCATGCCCAAAAATAAGAACAAGCCTTCGGAGCGCGTGCTCACGAAGGCCGTCATCTATGCCCGTTATTCCTCCTCCGGGCAGCGTGAGGAATCCATCGAAGGGCAGCTCCGCGACTGCCGGAGCTATGCCATGAAGAACAGCATGGCTGTGGTCGGCGAGTACATTGACCGCGCCATGACCGGCACGTCCGACAAGAGGCCGGACTTTCAGCGCATGATCCGCGACTCCGCGAAGGGGCTGTTCGCCGTTGTCCTCGTCTGGAAAATCGACCGCTTCGCCAGGTCGAGATACGATTCCGCAATCTATAAGAATAAGCTGAAGGCCAACGGAGTGCGCGTTGTGTCGGCAAACGAGACGATTCCCGACACGCCGGAAGGCATCGTGCTGGAATCTGTCATGGAAGGATTTGCCGAATACTACTCTGCGAATCTGTCGCAGAATGTCCGCCGGGGAAACTACGATTCCGCGCTGAAAAGACAATCGCTTGGTCATCACATCCTCGGCTATCGGACTGGAGCGGACAAACGCTTTGAGCTCGACCCCCAGACCGCACCGGTTGTTCTGAAGATTTTCCAAGACTTCCTCGCGGGGAAGAAGCTGCGCGACATCGCGGACGAGTTGAATGCCAATGGGCACAGGACGGTTCTCGGAAAGCCGTTCACGGCGAATGCTCTGCGGTACATCCTAAAGAACGAGCGGTACACGGGGCTCTATGTCTATGAGGATATCCGCGATGAGCACGGCATCCCGGAAATCATCGACCGGGAGACGTTTGCCCGGGCGCAGGTGCTGATCGAGGAGCACCGCCGCACACCGGCAGCGAAAAAGTCGCAGGAGGTATTTATGCTGACGGGAAAACTCTTTTGCGGGGACTGTGGTGAACCGATGAGCGGAGCCGCCGGAACGAGCCACACGGGGAAGGTCTATACCTATTATATGTGTCTTGGGAAAGAACATGGGACGTGTACGCATCCCAGAGTGCGCAAATCCGAGCTGGAGAACGCCGTTCTTGGGGAACTTATGCGCGCCGTGCATTCCAACGATGTCATCCAGGCGTTTGCGGACAGGTTCATGATCTGGCAGTCGGAGCAGAGCTCCACAGAGGAGCTTGACGGCCTCCGGGCGAAGCTGCGGGAGACGGAGACCGCGATTAAGAACGTCATGCGGTTTGTCGACACAGGCATTGTATCGGATTCTTTAAGGACGCATCTG
This sequence comes from Oribacterium sp., assembly GCA_963592375.1. Taxonomy (GTDB): domain Bacteria; phylum Bacillota; class Clostridia; order Lachnospirales; family Lachnospiraceae; genus Oribacterium. The sequence goes on from CAVAXR010000001.1 coordinate 25,919, forward strand.
ATGGAGCTTGAGGCCGAGCGGGTAGATCTGGTGCGGGGTATCGCGAAGCTGGAGCTGGAGAACCCGAAGCTGAAGCGTGAGGACGTAGTCTGGTTTTTGGAGCAGTTTCGCGAAGGAAATGTCACGGACGAGAAGTGGAAGCTGCAGCTTACAGAGACGTTTCTGCGCGCAGCCTATCTCTACACAGACGGCCGTCTTTTGCTCCAGCTGAACTTTTGCGGAGAGCAAAGCAAAACCTCGACGAAGCTGGCCGAAGCCGCCGTCGAGGCAGGAGAAGAGGAAAGGTTCAACTTGGCACGGTCTGGTGCACCAGACGAAGGCAAAGGAGAACCCCTGTCCCTGTACTTTTACGCCGGCATCTTTGTCATTTTATCGCGTTTTAAGCAGATTTAGAAACCAAAAAGAAAAGCCCTCCCCCGGAAGAACCGAGGAAGGGCTTTGTTGCGGAAGTGTATGTTTGTCTTGTGGAAGTTAGTTCCAGGGAGCTTCACCCAGAGCGCTCTTGGCGTAGCCCTCTGCAAGGTAGATGGCATCCTTTTGGTCATCGGACAGCGGAAGGGAATTGATGTACGCCATAACCTTGGCCTTTTTGGAGCCGGATATGGTCTTGCCGTTTTTATCCTTATCCGCAGACATTTCGGATACCGCGCTGATGTAGGACGCATAGGTTGCGTAGGGGATTTTCGCCTGCTCAAAGGCCGTGAACTTTGCCTGGCCGGACGTGCTGTCTCCGATGATCTGGAGAATGGCGATCCGCTTCTCGGCATCGTTCGCAACGGAGTTCGTAGCGATGGCAAGGATTTTCTGGTTATCCGAGACGGAAGCCTTGCCGTCCAAAGGAGCGAGGGATTTGAGATCGGTGTAGATGGAAGCCGCCGCGGAATCGGAGACTCCGGCAGCGTAGAGGGAATCGTACTTACCCGCGTCAGCCTTCATCTGCTGGTAGTAGCTGAGCACATCCTTGATGAATGTGCGTGCTTCCTCTGATTTGCCCGAGTAGGTCTTGTTCACCCAACGGGAAAACTCCAGCGCCTTCTCCGAAGGTTTCGCATTCGTGGCATTGATTTCGGCATACTTGGCATAGGTATCGACAAACTGATCGTCCGTGAAGCCCATCTTCATGCATTCCTTCATGCCTTTTGCGATGTTCGTAGATGTTGTGACAAGCGTTGTGACAACTGTGTACTTGTCGGATACATCGAGATCCTTCAGCGCTGCCAGCTTGTCGGCCTGTTTTACCTCTCCGTCTGCATCGGTAAACGCCGCCTGCACGGACAGGAAGTCATCCATATCCATACCGGCCTTGCGGAACTTCTTCACCTGCGCCTTCACGGAATCGGAATCGGAAACGAGTGCGTAGTACGCAGACTCCTTCGCGGCATCCGGCAGAGAAGCTGAACGGAGAGCATCGATCTTTCCGTCCTTTTTCAGCGCGTCTCCCGTCTCATAATCGTACATGGACTGCACGATGGAACAGGCCTCCGTCATGGAAACGCCGCCGTTATCGATGATGGCCTGTACATCGGCCTGTGCGGAAGCCGAAGCAATCTTCGTCATGTAGATGAAGCTCTTCTCATCCTCGTCAAGGTCGAGCGCGTTCAGCGCGGAAATCTTTTCCGAGGTTTTTGTTCCCGCCGCGGAATCCTTCACCTTATCGTAAGCGTAGTACACGGATTTTATGTCAACCATCCCGGAGTCGTATAGGTCAACGGCGCTGGGTTGCGGCTTCTTCTGGTTGTCCTCGCCGTACAGAGCCGTCTCGATGGCGTCGCGATAGACAGTCTCGTCCAGACCGATGTATTCGAAGTATTCCATTCTGGCCTTTTCGGAGGCTGCGTCCATCACCTTCGCGACCATGTCCACCTTATCCGCATCGGAGGCATCAATGTATTCCTGTGTCTTATAGAGCGCCTCCAGGCCGGAGTAGGTTTCCTGGCCGAGGGTTTTCGCGAACTGCGTATAGGCATGGGAATCAAGGTAATAGGTTTGTCCCGCATAGGTCACGTTTTTCGGAGCCTGTTTCGGAAGCGCCGATGTATCCCCGGTTGCGGCATAGAGTCTCTTCATCTCGTTATCCGCTTCATAGGACGTAACCTTCTGGATGTATCCGGGAGACAGCGTATTGTAGAGGAGCCTCTTCCACCACGTATCGCCGACGTTCTTGCGCTCGTTGCCGTACTGGTCAACGGAGGGTTCCAGCTGCATGGATGCGAAGGGAATCTTGGCGATGATGCGGCGTGCAAGCTGCTCGGCCTTCTTGGAGTACGGGGAATCGGTCGGTGCGTAGGTCGAGCGGCGCGTATCGTCCACCACGCGCGCCATCTTTCCTCCGAAGGTCGGGAAGAACTGAAGCGCATAGCTTTCCAGCGCAGACCACGCCACAGAGGACGCGACACCGGCGCCGGTGGACTCATAGGATTCGAACATATCGGTAATGCCGGAGAGCATGGACAACGAGAAAATCGGCTCCATGATGCCCAAGACGGAATCCACCACCTCGGAAGCCGACAGATCCTTGTTTTCCCGCTTTGCGTACTGTGCAAGGGAAACGCCGATAAAGAACGGCATGCAGGCCGGAGCGACCCAGTCCATGGTGTAGGTATAATCGCCGAAGTGAATGGAGTAATCCTGCCGCCCGGTCTCCTCTTCCATAGAGGATTCGCGATCCTTCTCGTCGGATCCGGCAGAGGTGAAGGCCGCGCCGGTCGCGCCGAGGAAGGCTCCCAGGATGGTCACACCCGTGCCCGTAAGCCCGGCCGAGAAATCGGAGATGATCTGAGACGCCGTAACGTCCTTGCCCCGTGCCTTCTGCGTGATGTCATAGACGCCCTTAATGAGACCGGCAGGTGAGTATTCAAGACCGCGCTTCAGCACGTTGATCGGGGTTTTCTTGAAGGGCATAAGGCCGCCCATGAAGAACTCTGCGGCTGCGCTGCTGTTCTCGATCTGATTGAGCAGATTGGCCGCATGGCTTGCATCACGATAGGTAGCCTTCAGTGCCTCCTCAAAAGCCACCTCACGGGCACGCAGCTTCTGCGCGTCCGTAATGTTCTCCGGGGTCAGCTTGTTCGCCTTCATGTACTCGGCAAAGGAATTGACGTAGTTGCGGCGCAGGAAGAGCGCGTCCTCCGCCTCCAGCGTGTTGGAAGAGAATTTGCGCACGGCTTCAGCAGCAGGCGTAGCGAAGATTTGGCGCTTCTCCTCGATTCCCGCCGTCTCGGAGCGCTGCCCTCCGGCCTGTAGGTCAGCTTTGATCTCCGCATAGTCAGCCGCCGCGAAGGACTTGCGCCCGGAATCCTTGCCCGTAAGCACGGCCTTCGTGCGTTCGCCGCTTTTGATGAAGGCCTTTTCGAAGGCCGTTGCGACCACGTCGCGCACGTTCTTCATGCCAAGCTGCACAGTGTTGCCGAAGACGTTGCGGATATGCGTTGTGGGGTTTAGAAGCATACCGATGTAGCGCACGGCACGGATGCGTTCAGAGACGGAGCCAGGAAGCTGATCGGCGATGTTCTGCTCCAGAGCCTCTCTGGCCGCAGCCAGATCCTCCTCGGTCTTGGCATTGATGAAGTTTTCCATCAGTGTCTCGTCGATGATGACCTCGCCGCCCTTGTTCTTCACAAAGCTCAGATAGGCCTGCATGACGGACTGCGCCGTTTTGATGGTCTTCTTGTACTGTTTGGCGTTGTCCAACGTGATCTCAGCCGCCGCCATGGATTCCGACAGTGCCCGGATGTCTCCAGCATAGCGGTTCCACGTTTTCCATGCGCTGGTGATTTCGGAATTGGTCTTTGCAAGCTCGGCCTTCAGAACCTTGCGCTCGGCGCGGGTTTTTTCAAGGGTATTTAATTCCCGCTCCAGCTTCGCACGGCGCTCCGCAAGCTGCCCCAGAAGCTCCTTCTGCTTTGCGATGTTGTCAAGGGTCTTCTTCTGAGCGGCCTCAATCTTTCCGGGGATGGCGTTGTACTCCCGACGAATCTTGGCAAGTTCCTCAGCCGATGCTCTCTTCTCTCCAAGCTCCCGCTCCAGCTCCGTGCGGCGCTTCGTCAGCGCGTCCAGCTCCTGCTGAAACTCGGACTGCGTCGGATCGGCATAGGGCTCCAGCTTGTGTGAAAGCTCTTCCATGACGTGCTTTGTGTCTGTGGCTGCGCGCTGGAAATCCTCGTTTGTGGCATCTCCGGCTTTTACGGCCTGCGCCGTAGCCTCAAGGTGATCCACGGAATCGATCGCGCCGTTGATGCTGTCACGGATGCGCTGAACCTCGCGCGTTTTGCGGGAGGCTTTCCCGGTCTTCTTGCGCTTGGCATAGTTCTCGGCCTGTCTTGCGTAGTGGTAAAGCTGTCCTTCCGGCGTAAGCCGCTTTAGGAGGGAGAGTGCCTGGATGCGCTGGCCGTAATCCGTACCAAGGGTAGCGAGATCGGAGAGGATTTCCACAGACTCCTTCATGCGTCCGCTGCGCCTGGCCTCCAGCATCAGACGTTCGCCGAAGGCAATCTGTGCAGCGCCGTCCTTGCCCTCGCCGCCCGACTGCGCCCATTTGCGAAACGCACCGTAGGCCTGGTCAAAGGAATCGTAGGAGGAGCGGATATCGATGGCCTGTGCCACGTTCTCCTCGTTGGTAGTCGGCGTATAGGTATCGAGGACGGCAACATCGCGCACATCAAAGTCATAAGCCGCAGCCTCGTCCGCCGTGCGATAGAATCGGCGCACATTTCGGTCATCTGCAGCTTTTGCAGGAAGCTCGGAGACAGTTGTGTGATAGGACGGATCGTCGACATCGTAGATCTGTTCGCCGGGCTCGATTTTCCCGTACTTCTCCACGTTCTTTGCAATGAGCGCGTCAAGGTTGAACCCCGCCACAGCCGCCTGTCCCGTCGGCAGATAGTCCGTAAGGGACTCCTGCGAACGATAGCCCCCATTCAGCGCCACCGTCCCCCCGCTCTCCGCGTACCGGCCGGAGCCGCGCTGACGGTTCACGTCATCCAACGCTTCCGCAAGGATATTCTGCGCCCGGACAAGGCGATCCTGCGCCACATCAGTCGCAAGGCCGTTTTCGGTGGAGCGCGTCAGCACATCTTCGACGGAATCGAGGAGAACGCGCGCGGCATCCGGGTCGGTTTCTGCAACACCGCGCAGAGCGTCAAGACTGCCGAGGAACTTTTCTGAAACATACGCCGCCATGAATTCATGCTCCGCGTCAGCGCGGGAGAGCTTGACTCCGGCCTCTGCATAGCCCGTGATGATGTCATCCAGAACGCCGTTGTAGGCTTCAGACCGAAGGCTCTCATTGCGCAGGACGAAGCTCTTCAGCCGTCCGTAGCCCTTTGCCGCTTCAGCCCTGTGCGTCAGTTCATGGGCATACGTTGTCCAAATGGCATCGTTTGCCTGCAGCCGGGAATTTAAGACAACGGTATCCGCTTCGCGGTTGTAGTAGCCGTTGTAGCGGGATCCGAGATCGGCAAACTCCACCTTGGAGCCGAGCTTTCCGGCAAGGTTGGAAATTTCAAGTGAAACAGTCGCATTCACGCCGTTCTCACGCGCCGACCGCTCAGTCAGCCGCATGATTTCCTCAGAGGAATATCCACGCCCCGCTTCGTACACGGATTTATGTGCGGACACATCACTGGTGGCTGTCACCTCTGGCAGAGATTTCATGATGTCGGAGAGATTCACGGAGGCCTGCGAATCGCCGCCGGTGTACCGTGCGTTCCAGTAGCTGTTCTGCAAGTCCTGTATGGTCTGCTCGACCGATGTCTGCACGGCCTCCGCGATCTGAGCCTCCGACATGCCGCCGTGAAGCGCGATATCCGTCTCGTTCGCGCGGTCATAACGCGCCTCCTGCGTCATGAACTCAGAGAGTGCAGTAAGCTGATCGGGCAGCGTCATGTGCTGGTTCTCGTCAAAGTAGCCCGGATAATCCGAAGACAGTTCCCTGAAGAGTGTATCGATGCTCATGGCCTTTTTATCGCCCGTGCGAAGCCATCCGTTCTTCCGTCTCCACTCGCCCCAGGAGCCACGTCCGACCTCGGACTTGACGTCTCCGGGGATGTAGAGCTTCGTCTCGCGGATATGATCGTATGCCTTCTTATAGTCCTCGCGCACCTTCGGCATGGAGCGCACGGCATTGTCCCGCTGCACAGTCAAGGCTGCGGTATAGCCCTTCGTCAAGGATTCTCTCAAGGCCTGCGTAGCCTCGTTGGAGCGGTTCTGTACCTCAGCACTGCGGTCTCCTGCAAGGTAATCGCCAACGGCATTGAGATACGTCTCAGCCGCGTCAGCCGCCGCAGAAACGCTTTCCACATCGGTTCTGCCGGAGGCATCCTTAAACTGCCGATTCAGCTCCTGCTTGAAGTTCAGCTTTTCGGAAACCGACATATGCCGCGTCTCATCCGTGACGTACTTCGTTCGGACGGTTTGCTGCGCCGGAGTGGTCTGCTGTGTCTCCTGCACGGAGGATGATGCTGCCGGAAGAACCTGTGTCTGCGTGGAAAGGGTACCGCGGGAAGACTCCTCGGCCTGTCTTGCCGCAGCGTCCATGGCTTCTGCGGAATTATCGGAGACGGTCTGTGTGGGACGAAGCTGCTGCACGTCGGCCGGAACCGTCGGATCGGCCGCCGGGGTTTCGGCTATGGGAGAAGATTCCTGCGTCTGCCCGGAGAGATTCATCTCACGCGCCGCAGACTCCTCGGCCTGTCTTGCCGCAGCGTCCAGCTCCTGCTGTTCGCGCAGCTTCGCCGCGCGCTCCTCGATGTTGATGCCCTCCTGCCGTCCGATATCGGACAGGGTATCGGCATCGAGAGATGCGCGAAGGGTAGCCAGAGCCTTTGCGTCAATGCTCTTTCCTGCGGTCTGAGCCTTCGTCAGCTCGACCGCCGCCTTGTAACCCGCGGACTGATTGTCCAGCGTCATCAAGCCTTCACGGATATAGAGATTCAGCGAATCCGCGTCGTTCACATACTCCGCGACATTGCGGTTATACGATTTCGCATCTGCCGCCGCATTCAATCCGGCCACAGCTGTGCCCCCAAGGCCGAACATTGCGCCGGAGATGGAGCCGGCAAGCGCCGCCATAGCGGGGTTGCGCACGAAGAACTCAGCCGTAGCCTCGCTCCTTGCCTCCTTGTCAGAAGCACCCGCAGCCTTCAGCTCACGCACACGCGTTTCATATTCGGATTTCTCGCCCATAACGGCCATGTCGGCGAGATTCCCGGCGAACTCGGAAATCAGCTCTTCAGAGCCTTCCGACAGCGTCTGCGTCGCAATGTTGCGGAAGAGGCTCTTGACACCCGCAGCACCCGAAGTAAGGACTGTGTCGAAAAGATTGTCAAGCCCCAGCTTCTCCGTTGCCGCCTCGATGCCGCCGGAGATCGCGCCGGAAAGCACGGCCTGTCCCTGCGTACCGCCGCGTTCCAGCGTATCGATAGCCTGGCTGCCAGCCGCCTGTGTGCCGATCCAGATGAGAGAGCCGACGGGTCCGAGAGCCGCCGATGCCGTGCTGTTCAGCATGGAATAGGCCGTCTGCCCAAGCAGCTTTCCGACAGTGCCCTTGTTCTCAAGAGACTTCTCCTGTGCAAAGGACGCAGCTCGTGTCGCGCCGACAGCACCCTCGTTCAAGTCGGTATACTTTCCCCGCACGGTATCTGCCGCAATCTGCGCATACGCCGCAGGAGACGCAAGGAAATTCGTGACACCGATAGCCACCTGTCCGGCCTTCGAAGCTCCCGCGATGCCCTTCTGCTGCTGCGTGAAAAGGTCTTCCGTAAGCTGAGACTTGATGGCGTTTGCATAGGTCTCTACTTCATCGTACTTCCCTTGATTTGCCAGATTCAGAACAACGTTTTTCTGAGCGTCCGACATATACTTGGCAAGGTTGTACCACTCGCCGCCCGCTTCGGACTCGTCCCCGATCCGAGCCGTCTTGCCAAGTGACTCGTTCACGGCCTTTGCAATGGTGCGGCCTCCGTTTCCCACAGTAATTGCAGGGGACTCATACTCCGGCATAGCCGCCGTGAGATATTTCGCCTCATAGCTGCGTGCTGTTTTCAGATTATTGACATCCGACTGGTTCTTCTGCGCGGTGTAGAGTTTGCTTTCAGCCCTCTTAACGGCAGCATCGTTGGATGCAGCCGCTTCAACAGCGTTCTGATACGCAGCAGTCTGGTAGGCCGGGGTGTAGAGCGTCCCCTGCCGCTTCAGATAGTCCTCTCCCGTCCGGGGATTCTGCCTGTTCACCGCCGCATTCGTACTCTTCACGCCGATTTCCGCTCTGCGCACGTCCTCATCCGCAGCTTTGCTTGCACGGTCAAGGTTTAGGTACTGCGTGCCGTTTGCAGCCTGAGCGCGGACATCCTGCAGCCCGTGCAGCTCATCCGTAATGCTCTGAAACTTCTGGAAGCCTGCGGTAAGCTCCTCTGCCTTTTTTCTCTGCTCCTCATACGCATCGGCATATGCGTTCTGCGTAAGATCCTCCACAATCTGATCGCGGATTTTTCTGGTTTCAGCCGCAGTCCCGAGCTTCGCCTTGCCTGTAGAAGAATATCTCCCCTCCGTTTTTGCCGGAAGGGAGATATTCTTCTTCGCCGTGGTGGACGCAGAGGAGGACGTTTTCCCCGTACTCACGTCCTCCTCGATCTGGCTCTTGATCTGGCTGAGTGCCGCCGCCTTATCGGTTTTCTTCTTTTTGACGGTCTGAGTGCCGCCGCCCTTCAGATTGAGTTTGTCGGTGAGAACTGCCATGAATCAAGTCTCCTTTTTCTTTCAGTCCTTCGTGTGGAGGGTGCTGACAGAATCCTTCCTGTTCTTCTGGACGTATTTGTAACGGGTGTTTCCGTTTGAATCCGTAGTCTTCACGCGCTGTGCCGTGCCGTTGTAGACCATGTTCGCAAGCTGGTCTGCCGTAACCTTATCCGCGACCGTGCCGCTGTTCGAAGACGTATAGACGGGGATGGTAGTGGCCTTCTTCGAAGAACTGTCGGAGGATGTCCGGGAAGCCGTCTGCGTGCTGTTTTTCAGCGCCGTACCGCTCCCGCTCTTAACGGTTCCGTCATACAGGCTGACGTTGCGGTTGAGGAGCGCGCCCTTTGCCGAGCCGAGCGTGCCGTAGCCGCTGGACGGAGCAGTCGAAGCCGTGCCCGTCACGGAAGGTGCGGCCGTATAGTCCGCCGCAGGGGTATAAGGCGTGTACGTCGGATCCGCCGTATCGTAGTCGTAGCCCAGGCCGGACGAGGAGCCGGTCTTCTTGCCCGTCTTGCTGCTGCGTGAGGAATTTGCCGAATAGATCGCAGAGGACGAGCTGGGTGCCGTAACCGTGCCGGAGGACGCGCCGGAATTGGCGTACTGCGCCGCCAGCTTCGCAAGGGTAAGCTGGTTGTTGAAGGCATCCTGCTCACGGTTGTACATGGCATTGGCTGCGTTGTAGGCATTGGCGTAGGCATCCTGCTCCCGATTGTACCCGGCCTGTGCGATGTTGTAGGCATTGGTAAAGGCATCCTGCTCACGGTTGTACTGTGCCTGGGCAAGGTTATATGCGTTGTTGAAGGCATCCTGCTCCTGGCTGTAGCCCAGCGTCACCTTGTTATAGGCATCGTTGTAGGCATCACGCGCCGCCTGGTACGCCATCTGCTGATCCCACTGGGAATCGCTGATCTTGTCGCGGTAGGCCTGGTAGGCGCGGTCGACATCCGCGTTCCACTGGGCACGTTCGGCCTCTGACTGGCTGAAGGCATTCTCATCCTGCGTCAGAAGCGCGGAATAGGTATTGTAGAGCTGATTATAGGCATCCTGGTATACGTCAAAGGCCTGTGCGCGGTCGGTGTTGTACTGCGACAGCTCCGTCTGGTACTTCGAGAAGTCATTGGCCTCCGCGTTCTGAAGCGCCGCCAGCTTGTCCTGCTGCATGGAGTAGTCCTGCAGATAGCGCGAATACGCCTGTGAGTACAGCTCCGGGATCTTATCCGCAAGCTGTGCGTTGTAGTAATTCTGTGCCTGCTGGGAAGCCGCAATGGCAGCAGAGGACGCCACGCCGCCGGTCTGCGCAGCCTTGTTCGCAAGCGTGCTCTGCATGGAGCGGTCTCCCTCACGTCTGTACTGCTTGGCGTAGGCCTGGTACACAGGATCCGTTGCGTAGTCATAGGAGAACTTGCCGTAATCCGTCACGTCATTCAAGGCCGACTGAATGCGGTCATCGTGGCGGGACTCCCAAGTCGGAGCCGCGTCATAGGTAAACGCGCCGTAGCTTCCCAGATTTCCAAGTGCGGAATTGATCTGATCGGTATACGCCGACTGATACGTCGGAGCCTCTCCAAACTGCGACATATCGAAGTCATCATAGGTTTTGCTCTCCCACGTCGGGGAATCCGGCAGTGAATCTGCGGAGTATTTTGTGGAAGTCGGAACCGACGGCAGAGCCGACGCGGAGGAAGACGTCGCGGGAACCGACGGTAGCGAGTACGAAGACGTAGTCGGAACGGACGGCAGAGCCGAAGCCGCAGTCGAAGTCGCGGGAGCTGACGGCAGAGAGTACGAAGATGAAGTCGAAGCTGACGGAAGCGAGTACGCGCTCTGCGTTGCGTTCTGCGTCTGCGGGGTAAAGCTCGTCTGGGTATCGGGGCTCTGAACCGTGCCGCCGATGGGGTTATACTCCAGTCCCCACGAACCGCCGGTATAGGATGTCATGCCGGAAGTCGAAGCCGCATTGGAGCGAAGCTGCTCCGCTCTCTGATTCGCTGCCGACATTCCTGCGGTATCCCCCGACTTGTTTGCCGTGTTCCAGCTCTGCTTTGCGGACAGAAGCCCCATGCCGACATCGGGATTGGCCTTCGCCAGCGCAAGGTCATACGATGAGAACTGACTTGCAAGCCCCGCATTCGAGACTGCGTTCTCAAAGTCCTGGTATGTATACTGTGCCATGTTCTTTTTTCCTCCCTTTAATGATACGAGCTTCCCTGCTCCGTATTCGGCGCGACAGAGTAGACCCAGACCCGTCCGCGTCCCTCAAGCCGTATTCTGTAGTGATCCGCGCGTCTGGGAATTCTTGGTACGATAAAGGATCGTTTTCCCGCCCCGGAGAAGGACGCAGCGGTCTGCCACGGCTCCTGCCCGTCATATTTCACCTTCACGGAAAAACTCGCGTCAGAGGCCAGCTCTGCGCGAATATCGATGCCCAGCAGCCATTTGCGCTGTGGAGAGCTTTCCGTGAAGTCTGCGGACTCTGCGAACCATTCGATGTCGGTCTCCTGCGTGCTGCCCTCCGGCGCGTCCTCTGCGTCTCCGATGAACCAGAGATGCCCGTCCGAGCAGAGCGCATACAGTCCCTCCCCGCACCACGCGAAGAAGAGAACGTGAAGCGCGTCATGCCTGTGCCACATACTGCGCTGCGTATCGTACACGAACAGGCTCCAGTTCCCCGCCGCGTCGTGCATGGAGATGTAGTACAGAAGCCCGTCCGTGCCTCCCACGCCGTCCGAATAGGACACATCCCCGAATGGGGTCGATATGGGAGCCGGCAGGCCGCCGGAGTACAGGACTACACCCGCTCTGGACAGGTAGAAGAGCTTCTCCGATGCGATGCCAAGGCTCTTGCCGGAGCCCTGTGCCACGCCGAGATTGGCAGACGGAACGGTCTGGAAGTCCGAAGGGATCGAGCCGTACACCTTGTACACCTGCTCAGACTTGAAAAAACAGGGGTAGCCCAGATATGAGCATCCCCCTGTAAAGGTACCCGCACCAAGCACATCCACGTACCACGATTCCGTGCCGGTCAAGTCGAAGTTGTTGAAGTTGGTCGGATCGGCAAGCGCCGAAGCGTAGATGGTGTTGCCGCGCGCGCCCCACAGACGGTTGTCATGCACGAAGAGGATGTCGAGATCCGGCACATTGCGGTCAATCTTGATGCTTCCCGTCTCCGTGTAGGACGTATTCCCGTCCCCCAAAACGAAGGAATCCGGGTAGAAGCGAAGGGTTTTCCCGTCCTCCGAGATCTCACGGATGAGAATCGTCAGATTGTTTTCCGGGTGAACGGTGCAGCCCTGGATGGTCACAGCATCCCCCACGGCAAAGCCCGTGAAGGCTGCTCCTGTGGTGGTCAGCGTATTCGCCGCCGCAGGCTCTCCCGTATAGGTTCCGTCCGAGAACGTGACCGCGCCGGAAGAGGACGTGTAATGAGCCTCAAGACTCCCGAACTCTCCCGTATTGATGTTGTAAGACATCTTGTCCGGGAAGATAAGGACGAGATGTCCCATGACGGTCATGGTCTTTTCACTGTCCGCAACGGTGCCGCGCAGGACTCCGTCATAGTAAAAGCCCGTGCCGTCCACCCACGCCAGCGCGTCTCCTCCGCACAGACCGTTGGGACGTGCAAGAGTGCGCGCCAGACTGCGTGGACGGCGCACGGCGAGAAGCGGCGCGTCTGCGGAGGTAAGGTTCTGCATATCGTACCATTCTCCGTCACCCGCCGCACGGCGATGGTTATACCCGCCGAACTCCGTCTGTATCTTTTTTGAGTAGCTGTCCGCGTACACGGGTGCCGGAAACGCCATATGCGCTCAACTCCTTTTTACAAATGTTATGTATTATTCAACCCGTACAAGGCTGTCCAGCGCGAGGAGCATATCCGGGGTGATGCCGCGCATATCGCCCTTCAGCACAACGGGCTCTGCCTTCACGGTGACTTCCGTTGCATCCAGCTCCCGCACGCCCTCCGCGTAGGCATCCATATCCTCCCGCGATTCAAAACGGTATTTCTTCGCATCGGTCTCATCGGGCTTGCCGTATTTCTCCAGAAGCCGGTTGCGCTTCTCCGCGTAGAAACCCGCCTCATCGCGCACGGCCTTTGCCAGCTTCATCACGCCGTAGGCTTCCCGCGCCGTAAGTTCCTCATTCTTCATCAAAGGCTCCAGCGCCTCCGATGCCTTATACGCTTCCAGTAATGTCATAGGGGGTTATTCCTTTCCTCGCTGTTATATATACCAATAGAGATTGCCGCTTGCATCGGTCGACGCGATAGTTGTGTCGTTGACATAAATACTCTGGTTTGCTCCGATGTAGAAAGCAAGACTGCCGTCGCTTGAGATATTCGTTCTCCAGTGACCGGCAATGTTCACATATCCCGAAGCAGAGAGCTCCATATTGGCGCCGGAAGTAACTACCAAATTATATGTGTCATTGCCATTCCCGGTCAAATACATATTGGCTACGTTGTTCCCTTCTCTGTAAAAATAAAGGGCACCGTAATCGTATTGGCTTCGCCCGGATATAAGCGCTGGCCCGCTCAGCGTACCGTTATAGAAGCTTCGAAGGGTTCCATCGGTTATCCGCATATACCCGCCCGACGTATCGTTTGGGCTGTCCTGCGTGGAGAACAGCGATCCGTAGATGCTCGATCCGTACATATTCGAGCCGTTGATGGTGCCGGTCATCTCAATGTTGCCGTTCTCGTCTGCGGCGAAGACCTCGCTTCCGGCTGTGTTCTTGATCTTGATCTTGCCGTTGGAGACGGTAAGACCGTCCTTGTCGATGGTTACGCCGGACTTATAGGTACTGGTAGTGCCGTCACGGTATTCTGCCGTCAGCCCCGTGCGAGTAAATGTCAGCTTCGCATCGGAGTAGGACGTGCCGTCATTGCCGCCGATTGTGAAGGCAAAGCCCTCTGCGGTCTGTGTCGCGCCGGTGCGTGAGACGTAATTCCCAAGCTGCGTTGTGACCGTGGTGGAGACCTCCTCCGCCGTCTGCACAGCCGTGGAAGCCGCCGTTTTCGCCTCGTCCGCTTTTGTGGATGCCGATTCCGCTGCGGACTGTGCCCTCGTCACACTGGTCTGCAGGCCGGACGTGGTAGCTTCAAGGGACGTGATGTCCCCCTCCGTGGTGCTGATGCGCCCGGATAGGGAGCTTGCCGTCTGCTCCAGTGTGGAGATGTCTCCCTCCGTGGTGCCGACTCTCGTCGAAAGATCGTCTGCCGTCTGCTCAACGGTGCTCATCCTGCCGTCCACAGCCGTCATCTGCGAAGAGAGGCTCTTCGCCGTCTGCTCCAGCGTGGATACGTCTCCCTCCGTGGTGCTGACGCGTGAAGACAGGCTGTCCGCAGTCTGCGAGAGGGTAGAGATGCTTCCTTCGGCATTTCCCACTCTCGTCTCCAGACCCGTGACCGTGACCTTCACGGCGCTCATGTCTCCCTCGACATTTGACACCGTAGCGCTCAGCCCCGCCGCCGTAGCCTCCAGCTTCGTCTGGGACTCGTTCAGCCGGTCGATGGATGCCGAAAGCCCGTCCGTTGTGATGGAAACGCGCGTGATGGCCTCGTCCGCTTCCTCCAGCTTGATGTTCAAGGGATCCTGTATGTTCTTCGTCAGCGTTTCCAACTGCGCTACGTTGAAGTTTGCGATTCCTAAGTTATCCAGCGCGTACCCTAAGTATTCGCGCAGGAGGAACAGATAGTCATTCGACTGCTTCAGATACTTGACCGCATCGTCCCCCTCGCGGTACTCGGGGAAGAGCACGTCACACATATATACGGGTTCCGACATCTATCTTCCCCTTTTCTCTTTCTTGTTGTGTTATTACAGTAAATCCAGTCTCTGCAGGATGAGCGCTAGCTCCTCGCGCCGCACATAGTCTCTTGGACGCGTACCGTCCATGATGCCCGTGTTGTACGCTGCTTTCCACGCATCTGCGGCATAGCCGAAGGACTTCTCCGGCGGTTCAGCTTCCGCAGGAATGTCGGAGTTCAAGCCGTCCACGGCATTCGCCGCCGTCTCTGCAGCATCCTCCGCATAGATGCGCGTGACGTTTTCCAAAAATGAATCCCAATGCGGCAGGATGTACACGGGGCAGTTCTTGCCCGACCAGTATTTGTGCGGATACACGTCATAAGCCGGGTCGAGCTTATGCTCACGGCACAGATACGCGACCAGATACGCCGTAGTTTCCTCGGTCTCCGCGTCCTCGCCGATGGCTTCGATGGCAATGGTATCAAGGTTCCCGCCGATTTTCTTCTTTCCGTTCTTCGACTTCTTCCGGCCGGAGCCGTCTCCCGCGTGCCAGCCTCTCTCGTTGTCCGTAAGCAGTCTCCAGATGTCGGAGTGCCAGACATAGTAATGCACAACCACACCGCCCATGTTGCCGTTGTAGGTAGCGCGGGTATACTGTTCTGCGGCATTCGTGCCCGACTGCACGTTAATCATCTCGGTGTTGTGTACGGTGATGCCAAGCGGCACGCCCGCCGTGCCGATCGAGGCACAGGGCTTCATCTTCCCGCCCTTCTTGACATAGGACGCAACGTCCTTCGTAGCCGTAAGGGTATCGGGGATGAGCTTTGAATTGATGCTGAGAGTTTTCCCCGCAACAACGTATGTAAGGACGTCGTTCGGTTCCAGAAAGTTCGCCATCGTTATTCCTCCATCTTCTCCTCTGCGGGTTCCACCTCCGGCAGTCCCGCGATGCTGGTCAAGATACTCAGTACACCTGCAAGAAGCGCCGAGCTGCCGACATACGCCCAGTCCACGCCGCCGAAGACCGCCGCGCATCCGACAGAGGCAATCGCCGTCTGTGCAACTGT
The DNA here is from genome assembly GCA_963592375.1 of Oribacterium sp. Taxonomy (GTDB): domain Bacteria; phylum Bacillota; class Clostridia; order Lachnospirales; family Lachnospiraceae; genus Oribacterium. Next base: position 41,466 of record CAVAXR010000001.1, read on the forward strand.
CTTAATGGCGCGGATACCCGCCGCCTTGATCCATGCCTTGAAATTCGTTCCCATGACACCTTTGCTCCTTTCCGTGCTTATCTGCGCAGCTCATCCAGACTGTGCTCGACCTCAGTCAAGCGGCCTTCGACTTTGTACATTCGCTCGATGAGCGAGTTATGCGCCTGTACCTTCTTCTCAAGCTGCTCCAAGCGGTACACAACGAGCTTCGCCGAAGTCGCGATTCCGGCAAGGCTTCCCAAAAGCGTACCCGCAAGTGAGAGGAGACCGACCACAACGGAGTCCGACATTAGGCCTCCACCTCCGTCCATCCCGCAGGATACGCATCCGGCGCGTACACATTCGCATCGATGGTACTCTCATACACCTTGCCGTTGTAGACAACTCTGTCACCCTTCTTGTACGCATCGTGCGCACCTGTGGGCTGTACAAATTCGTCATATCCCGTCCCGGCATCGATTTTCACGGTCGACCAGAGGGAAACCGCCGTGTCGGGTGTCCAGTCACTCTGCGCCGTATGCGCCTGTACGCAGACGTACAGAGAGCCGTTGTAGCGGACGCGCTTGCCGACAGCGTAGGTAGCGGAGCTGTCCCACGCGGGGAAAAGATCCGTGCAGAACAGAGCCTCCTCTGCGGTCAGCTCCGCGCGCTCTGCAATCGCCTCAATCATGGCGCGAAGCTCCCGCGCCTCTTTCATCGTAAGTGCCATGGTGGTGTCCTCCCTTTTTAGCGTCCTGTGATGATAGCCAGAAGCTCACTCGCAGTCGGCTGTCCCATGTAGATGATGACCATGCCGTCCGGGCGAACCAGAGCATCGCCGCGAACGCTCCACGAAGAGCAGTCCTCGGTGTCGGTCACGGTCTCCACGGTCTGGTTTCCGTCCGCATCCGTCACGGTTTCCTCACGGACAGTAGTCACGGTGTATTCCGCGTCCGTGCAGAACGCGGACAGGACATCGGGCAGAGAGCTGTACTGCGTAATGCAAAACGCCCTCCACGCACGTCCCGAGGGGAAATAGCGCACACCGGACGGCGTATCCTCAAGCGGAAACGTTACGCCCGAAGCAAATGTTACGGTCTGTGTCATATGTGTTCCTCCTTAATTGAGTTTGGGGGTGCAGAGTAAAATGTTCCTTTTGGGGCTGCACCTTCCGCTTACGGATATACGATTTCATTCGCAGTGTAGTATGTGGTATTGATGGACGGCGTACCCGTAAAGCTGCCGCCGGTGTCGGAGAACATATAGTCGAGTGCATTGTTTGCCGTAGTGCCAGTGCCGGACATCGGTATGCGGTATGCGTATTTGTAGGTAGAGTCCTGCGTGGTGGAAAGTTTGATGTTGGTGCAGCCGTCGAACATATCGTAGTAGCAGCTGCTTGCCAATATGGTCGCCGGAAGTGCCGGTGCAGCCGTGAGTGACGTGCAGCTGGCGAACATCCAGTAGTAGCAGTTCTCCGCCAATGTGGTTGCCGGAAGTGCCGGTGCAGCCGTGAGTGACGTGCAGCTGGCGAACATAGCGCGGTAGCAGTTCTCCGCCAATGTGGTTGCCGGAAGTGCCGGTGCAGCCGTGAGTGACGTGCAGTTGTGGAACATAGCGCGGTAGCAGCTGCTTGCCAATGTGGTCGCCGGAAGTGCCGGTGCAGCCGTGAGTGACGTGCAGCTGTCGAACATAGCGCGGTAGCAGTTCTCCGCCAATGTGGTTGCCGGAAGTGCCGGTGC
>CAVAXR010000002.1:0-29970 GCA_963592375.1 Oribacterium sp.
TTGAACATTGATGTGTGAAACATTCGAATGATCATAACTGCGGTATGTAGTTTTTCAGGATATTTACAAATCCCCGGAGGTTTTCCTCCGGGGATTTGTTTATCATAGGGGAGTGTAAAATGGTCAGATTTAATAATGATTACAATCATGCGGCGCATCCGGCTATTCTGGCAGCGCTGCAGCAGATCAGCGGAGAGGATTATCCGGGATACGGTGAAGACAGATGGTGTCATGCGGCAGCTGAGCTGATCCGCGAGAAGATTGGAAGAATGGATGCGGCAGTGCATTTCTTTTCGGGAGCGACACAGGCAAACTTCATTGTGCATGCGGCAGCGTTGAGCCCAATCCAGAGTGTGATCTCTGCAGAGACCGGACATGTGAATCGTCATGAGGCCGGTTCCATTGAAAATACAGGACATAAGATTCTGGAGCTTCCGGGAACGGACGGAAAGCTGACAGCGGAGCAGGTGCGGGAATGTGCTTCTGCCTATTATGATGCGGGAGAGGCGGAGTTCCTTACAGAACCGAAGATGGTCTACATTTCCTTCTCGACGGAGTACGGAACGCTGTATTCTCTGGCTGAGCTTCGAGCACTGCATGAGGTTTGCCGGCATTATGGCATGTATCTCTTTGTGGACGGCGCGCGGCTCGGCTATGCGCTTGGGGCAGAAACCAATGATGTGACGCTTCGTGATCTGGCAGAGCTGGCGGACGTCTTTTATATCGGCGGCACGAAGTGCGGCGCACTCTTCGGAGAGGCCCTCATTATCCTGAATGACAGTCTGAAGCGCCATTTTAAAACCTATATGAAGCAGAATGGTGCCGTGCTTGCCAAGGGATGGCTTCTGGGACTGCAGTTCTACACACTGCTCCAGGATGATACCTACTTTGAAATTACAAGGAAGGCAGATGCACAGGCGATGGAAATCAAGAAAGCTTTCAGGGAAAAGGGAATTCCTTTTTATATGGAGAGCTTTACGAATCAGCAGTTTGTGATTCTCACAGATGCGCAGTGCACAGCGCTGGCGAAGAAATACATTTATGAGCCGGATCATCGCCTGCAGGACGGAAGACAGGTGGTGCGTTTCTGTACCAGCTGGTCTACAACGGATGAAGAGGTACAGATGCTGGTGGAGGACATTCGAAGACTGTGAAGCTGGATTTAATTCATGAACCGATTCTGCCGGCGCTTACAAAGCTGGCAGCGCCTATTATGGCATCTATGTTTCTGTCTACGGCTTACAATCTGACAGATATGGCATGGGTGGGCATGCTGGGTTCGGAGGCTGTGACGGCGATAGGCATTGCGGGTATGTACACCTGGCTTGCCACCGGCATTATCTGCCTCGCAAGAATGGGCGGACAGGTAACGACCGCGCAGTCGATCGGAAGCGGACGATGGGAGGAAGCGAAGCGTTATACGGCCGCTGCACTGCAGCTTTGTCTTTTGTTCGGTGTGCTTTTCGGTATTTGCTGTAATCTCTTCACGAAGCCGATGATCGCCTATTTCAAGGTGCAGTCTGCGGTGACCTTTCAGGCGGCAGAGAGCTATATCCGCATTGTATGCGGACTGATCCTTTTCAACTTTCTGGCCCTGACATTGACGGGACTCTCTACGGCGCAGGGGGATTCCCGAACGCCGTTTATCGCAAATCTCATCGGGCTCGTGTTTAATATGGTGCTGGATCCGGTGCTGATTCTCGGGCTGTTCGGACTTCCGCGGCTGGGAACGGTGGGCGCTGCCATTGCCACGGTGACGGCACAGCTGATTGTCAGCATGGTTATTCTGTTCCGGATGCTGCGGATGACGGGAGAGCACATTTTTCGGGATAATTCGATTCTGCGGTTGGGAGAAGGGCGGCACTACCGCCGGATTGTGGAAATCGGGCTGCCGGCATCGCTGCAGAATATTGTGTACTGCGGAATATCCTTTGTGCTGGCATCACTGGTGGCGGATTTCGGAGATGCGGCCGTGGGAGCGCAGAGAGTGGGAAATCAGATCGAATCGATGTGCTGGAATATGGCGGACGGCTTTGCGGCTGCGATTAATGCCTTCACCGCGCAAAACTATGGTGCAGCACAGCTGCGCCGTATTCAGAAGGGATATCGGATTTCCTTCCTGATGCTCGGTGCCTGGGGCGTACTGATCTGCCTTTGCTTTATTCTGTTTCCGCTGCCGATTTCAAGGATTTTCTTCCATGAACCGGAAATTCTGGGGATTTCCGCGGATTACCTGCGGGTCATCGGTTATGGAGATGCCTTTATGTGTATCGAGCTGATGACAGTGGGAGCGCTGTCCGGACTCGGCATGACGGCACTCTGCAGCGTGATCAGTGTACTTCTGACCGGTATGCGGATTCCGCTGGCGTATGCTCTGTGCAGCACACCGCTGTCTCTGAACGGCATCTGGTGGGCCTATTCCCTGAGCTCCATCGCAAAGGGAATTGTATTTGTAATCGTTTTCCATCAGGTGATGAAGCGGAAAATGAAGGCGGCGAAGGGCCGTGAATGAAGCGTGATACATTACGGTAACTGAAAAAAGCGCGGCGGGAGATCCCGCTGCGCTTTTTCTATAAGGCTATTGCTCAGACTTAAGAAAACGCTGATGAAATCAGCAATCCTTAAGCTCTTCCGTGTTCGGACAGGAGCTTCTGGCGGCTGTTCCAGAGCTTGTCGGAAAGATCCACATAGACCTCGTGGGGATTGCGGAGACGAAGACATTCGTCCCAAAGGGTCTCGAGCTCTTCCTTGCAGTAGGCCCGAATATCCATGGTGGCCGGACTGTGGTAAACCTGCTTGCCGTGCTCGAAAACCGGCACCAGCAGCGGCTTCACGCGATACGTGCCGCCCGCCAGAGTGGTTTTCTTCCAGGTTTCCACCGGGTCGAAGATGGTCAGGTCCTGAGACGGATCCAGCACCTCGTCGCAGAGGGCAATGTAGTCGGCGATCACCTTGCCGGATTCCACGTCATAGAGACGGTAGATCTGCTTGTCGCCGGGATTTGTGATCTTCTCGGAATTCTCCGACAGCTTGATCTTGGGAATCCATTTTCCGTTCTCGTCCTTAATGGCTGCCAGCTTGTAGACACCGCCGAAGCTCGGCTGATTTTCCGATGTGATGAGATTGGTGCCGACGCCCCAGGAATTGATGGTGGCACCCTGCATCTTCAGGGAAATGATGAGATCCTCATCGAGGTCGTTGGAGGCGCAGATCACCGCGTCCGGATAACCTGCCTTCGTCAGCATTTGCTTCGCCTTCTTGGAGAGATAGGCCAGATCGCCGGAGTCCATACGGATGCCGTAGCGCTTCAGGGTAATGCCTTCGGCCTTCATTTTATCAAAGCAGCGGATGGCATTGGGAATGCCGCTTTTCAGCGTATCATAGGTATCCACGAGAAGGATGCAGTTGTCCGGATAAATACGGGCGAAGGCCTCGAAGGCGGTCAGCTCATCCTCAAAGGACATGATCCAGGAATGTGCATGAGTGCCAAGCACCGGAACAGAGAACTGCTTTCCGGTCAGGACATTGGAGGTGCCGACACAGCCGGCGATGACCGCTGCCCGGGCACCGTAGATGCCGGCATCCGGTCCCTGGGCGCGGCGAAGGCCGAACTCCATGACACCGTCGCCCTGGGCCGCATAACAGACGCGGAAGGCCTTGGTGGCGATGAGTGACTGGTGGTTGATAATGTTGAGGATCGCGGTCTCGACAAGCTGTGCCTCGCCGACCGGCGCAATCACCTTTACAAGCGGCTCGCGGGGGAAAACAACGGTGCCCTCCGGAATCGCATAGATCGAGCCGGTGAAGTGGAAGCCGCGCAGATAATCAATGAAGTCCTCGTCAAAGGTGCCGAGAGAACGCAGATAATCGATGTCGTCTTCATTAAAATTCAGGTTTCGGATGTAGTCGATGACCTGATCCAGACCACAGCAGATGGCGAAGCCGTTGCCGCAGGGATTTTTTCGATAGAACATATCGAAAATGACCTCCTGCTCCAGCTTCTGACATTTGTAGTAGCCCTGCATCATAGTGAGCTCATAGAAGTCTGTGAGCAGTGTCAGATTTCGTGCCATAATAGTGCCTCCTTAGGCATGGACAGAACGGGTCTGCCGAAAAAGCGCCTCAGCGCTTAAAAGGGAAGTTTCTTCCAATCACAGAAACAATTTCCCGGAGTTCTTCCACCGGCTTTACCAGTGCGAAACGGATATATCCTTCTCCCTTGGGACCGAAGGCTGTGCCTGGGGTGCCGATTACGCCGCAGGTATCCATCAATGTTTCAATACAGCTCTGGCTGGTATAGCCCGCAGGCACAGGAAGCCAGGTGAACATAGTGCCATCGGAATCCGGCACATTCCAGCCGATTTCCCGGAGGCCGCCGCAGAGCGCGTCCCGGCGGGCCTGATATTCCTTGCACTGGGCCTTTACCATATCCAGAGGACCGGTCAGTGCAGCAACGGCTGCCTTTTGAGCAGGATAGGAAATACCGAAGTCATACTGGCTGCGGAGCAGCTTCAATGCGTCAATAACAGACTGGTTTCCAATCAGGAAGGAAAGGCGGAAGCCGGTCAGGTTAAAGGATTTGGACAGGGAGAAGAATTCCACGCCCACTTCCATTGCACCGGGCAGTGAGAGGAAAGAGAAGCCTTCCCGCCCGTCAAAGATAATGTCCGAATAGGCCATGTCATTGATAATGAGGAAGTGATACTTCTGTGCATAGCGGATCATTTCCTCATACATGGATTTCGGAGCTGCCGCGCCCACCGGATTGGAGGGGTAGGAGAGGACGATATATTTGGTCCGCTTCAGAATCTCCTCCGGAATTTCTGACAGCTGCGGAAGAAAGTGATGCTCCTTTGTGAGTTCGTAATAGTGAATTTCCGCGCCGCCCAGATAGGAACCTGCTTCGAAGATCGGATAGCCCGGATCCGGAAGCAGAACACAGTCGCCGGGATTCAGCAGCGCCATGCCAAGATGTCCCATGCCTTCCTGGGTGCCGTGTACACCGGTGATCATGGAAGGCGTGATGTCCACGCCGAAGCGTGTTTTGTAATAGGAAACCAGGCTGTTCAAAAGTTCATCGCTGTCTGTCAGTGAATATTTGTAGTTTTCCGGCTCCCGCACGGCGGCTTCAACAGCCTCCATCACGTGCTTCGGCGGGGCAAAATCCGGTGTGCCGATGGAGAGATTGTAAACCTTGCGGCCTGCCCTCAGCAGGGCCTCCTTCTTCTCATCCATTGCGGCAAAAATACCGGTTGAAAAGTGATCGAGTCGATCAGCGTGTTTGAATTCCATTGTAGTGACTCCAGTAAAAAGTGATAAAAAATATTGTAGCACAATTCGGAATAATTGTTTAGCGACATATGATACTAGGATTGTAGGAGCGCAAAACAGTTAAAAAAGATTGACGTGCCTTGCAAAAGTGCGCGATACTGGACAAATCATCTTTGGAAATTCCGAGAAAGCGAGGATGAAAATATATGGAAAGAGATTTGACGCAGGGCAGTGTATGGAAGGGCGTTGTAATGTTTTCGCTTCCCTATTTTCTGTCCTATTTTTTGCAGACACTGTATGGCATGGCGGATCTATTTATCATCGGACAGTTCGACGGAACGGCGGCCACCACGGCGGTTTCCATCGGCTCACAGGTCATGCATATGCTGACCGTTATGCTGGTGGGACTTGCCATGGGGACCACTGTCATTGTGGGACAGGCTGTCGGCGCCAAAAAGGAGCGGTCGGCTTCCGAAGCCATCGGCAATACGGTGCTGCTGTTCACGGGACTTGCGCTGGTGCTGATGGTGCTGCTTCTCTGTTTGGCTAAGCCCATTGTGGCCATCATGGCGACACCGGCAGAGGCCGTGTCGGGGACCCTGCAGTATCTGCGGATCTGTTTTGTCGGGATCCCCTTCATTACCGCGTATAATGTGCTGAGCTCCATATTCCGCGGAAAGGGGGACAGCAGAAGTCCCATGTACTTCATTGCCCTGGCCTGCGCGGTCAACATCGCACTGGACTATCTTTTTATGGGCGCTTTTCATATGGGACCGGCCGGTGCAGCACTGGGGACCAGCATGGCGCAGGCTGTGAGTGTGGCAGCGGCATTGCTGGTGATCATCAAAAAGAAAATGCTGAAGGTGCAGAAGGGGGATTTCCGACTGCAGCGTTCGGTACTGCAGCAGCTTTTGAAAATCGGCATACCCGTGGCACTGCAGGACGGCTTCATTCAGGTCTCCTTCGCGCTGATCACGATTTTTGCCAACCAGCGCGGCCTGACGGATGCGGCAGCGGTCGGCATCGTAGAAAAGATCATGAGCTTCGTATTTTTGATCCCGTCATCCATGCTTTCTACAGTGTCTGCCCTGGCGTCCCAGAACATCGGGGCCGGAAAGCCGGAGCGTGCGGTTTCTGTGCTGCGCTGTGCGATCTGCATGGCGGTGGGGCTTAGCCTCTTCTTTGTGCTGACGGCGCAGCTGGCAGCGGAAAATGTTGTCGGGCTCTTCACAACGGATTCTGCCGTGCAGCTTGCGGGCGGCCAGTATCTTCGCAGTTATATCTTCGATGGCTGCTTCGGCGGCATACAGTTCAGCTTCAGCGGCTTCTTCTGTGCGCTTGGTCATTCGGAGCTTTCTTTCCTGCACAATTGCCTGTCGATCCTGCTGGTGCGTCTGCCGGGGGCATACTTCGCATCGAAGATACCGGGAACGCTGTTTCCCATGGGTCTTGCATCGGCCGGCGGTTCGCTGCTGTCGGTGTTTGTATGCTTGATCGCTTTCGCATGGATCAAAAGGAAGTAACTGTTTAGCACCGCATCGCCGCATCGCTTTGCGATGCGCGATGTGGCGGTTCAGAGGCGCTTCGCGCCTTATCCGCCACCAAAAAAAATCACAAAGGGAAAATGAAAAAAGAGAAAAAAACATCTGATGCATAGTCATTCTGTGATAAAATGGATGCATGGGATGCGAAAACCCTCGATGCGCAGACCAGCGCATCGGGGGTTTTGTAATTGTCCTTAAGCGGAAAGGAGAGCAGGTATGAGGAAGCGCTGTGCAACACGGTGGCTTGCGTCGGTCCTGTCGGCGGTGCTGTTTCTGACGGGCTGCAGCGGCAGCCTGGAAAGCAGGCTGCAGGAAATGGTCGAACAGGCCGCACCAACGATTGAAGCCGGCAAAACGATTTCAGAGGATTCCAAATGGGTCAATTCGGACGTCGACGGTGCCATCACGAAGGATACTCCGACAAATCTGAAGGATGATTTTCATACGGCGGTAAACAAGGACTGGATACTGGAGCAGGAGGTAACGGACGACGGCGGCGTCAGCGGCTTCGATTCGGCCGGAGAACTTCTTGAGGAGCGGATGCTGCAGCTGCTGCGGATGGATCCGGAGAATACGGATGGATTGGATCCGGCAGTGATGGAAGGGGAGACGCTGGTGCACATTCAGAATCAGGTGCTGCATTTTTCGGCACTGGCCGGGGACTGGAAGACGCGCAATGCCGCCGGCAGCGAGCCGCTCAGACCCTATATCGAAGCGATTGAGAAAATTCAGACGCTGTCAGAGCTGACAGAATATCTGAAGGATACGGAAGGTCAGAAGCTGAGCACGGCCTTTTTTGTACCCTTCAGCATTGGGACACCGGCAGGAACGGATACGGAAAACTATACGGTATATCTGACGGCAGATCCACCGCTGGCATTGGGCGCTGCGGAGGAATACATGGCGCTGAGCGCCGATGGTATCGGCAGTAAGGAGCTGACGGATATGGCGGTGCAGGATGTGCTGGGAAGCCTCGGATATGAGAAGGCGGAAATCCGCCGGATTCTGCGGGAATGCTATCTCTTTGAGGCAGCGCTTTCCGAGGCGCTGCCGGCTTCGACGGAAATGACAGAGGAGGATTATCTCAAGGAAAATCACCATGAATGCGGGCAGGAGGCGCTCCGGGAGCTGGCCGGAAATTATCCGCTTTTGGAAATCCTGGACAGCTATGGCTTCGGTGCATCGGCGCATTTTACTGTGCATCAGCCGGAACAGCTTTCGCAGGCCGGAAGGCTCTATACGGAAGACCGGCTGTCTCAGATGAAGTCGTACTATATTGTGCATACCGTGCTGGAAGGACTCCCGCTTCTCGATGCAGAGCGTGTACAGGAGGCCGAGAGCCTGTCCGCGGCAAAAAAGAAAAATGAGGAAGAGGGAGAAGAGGAGGATGAGCTTCAGATTGCGGATGAGAAGCTGCAGGATACGCTGAATAATTATATCTGGCCCTATCTCGGAGATGCCTTCCAGCAGATGTATATCGGTCATTACTGCAGCGCAGAAACGAAGCAGGAAATCCTAGATATGACAAAGGAGATCATCGGAACCTTCCGGGAAATGCTTTCGGGCGAAACATGGCTGCAGGAGGAAACCAAAGAGAAGGCCTGCGAAAAGCTGGATTTTATGGGCATTCATGTGCTGTATCCGGATCAGCTGCGGGATTACAGCGCCCTCGACATAAGTGCTGCGGAAAGCCTGCCTGCCGCGGTCGCCGACATTAACCGATTCCGGCTGATGAAGGGAAGTGAGCTGGTGAATCAGCCGGTGAACCGGAGCAACTGGGATCTGGAAATGCTGCCGACCGTAAATGTCAACGCGGCTTATATGATGACGGACAACTCCATAAATATCGAGGCGGGCATTCTGCTGGCGGAGGACTTTTTCCGGACGGGCGGAAACGAAGCAGAGAATATGGGAAGGCTCGGATTTGTGGTCGGCCATGAGATTACCCACGGCTTTGATACCTCCGGCTATAAATATGACAAAAACGGGCTGCTGGAAAGCTGGTGGCTGCCGGAGGATCAGGAGCAGTTCGATATCCGTGCGGCCCGCGTGATGAAATATTATAACGGGCTGACACCGCTTCCGCAGACGAGCTGCAGCGGAAAGGCGGTGTCCGGGGAAGCGATTGCAGATATGGGAAGCATGCGCTGCATGCTGAAGTTGGCAGAAAGCAGGACGGATTTTGATTATGATCTGTTTTTCCGAACCTTTGCGGCTGTCTGGCGCTGCCGGAACAGCTATTATCAGGAGCTTCGATACCTGAGCAACGAGCATCCGCTGGGCTTCCTGCGGACCAATGTGACACTTTCCCAGTTTGAGGAATTCTACCGCTGCTACGGCATTCAGGCAGGAGACGGCATGTATGTGAATGAGGCAGACCGGATTGCAGTCTGGTAAGGAGGAATTTATGAGTGAGGCAGTCATTTCCCTGAAGGGAATCGAAAAAAGCTACGGAAAACACAAGGTACTGGAAAATGTGAGTCTGGAGATCCACCGTGGGGATATCTTCGGACTGGTTGGCAAAAACGGTGCCGGAAAGACCACGCTGTTCAAGGTGATCCTGGGGCTGTCGGATTATCAGGCCGGTGAGCTGCAGATCTGCGGCAGCACAGATCTTCGGGCCGGAAGGGCGAAGATCGGCTTTCTGGTCGGACAGAATTTTCATATGGCACTCAGCGCCCGGGAAAACCTGGAATATTACCGCAGGCTGAAGGGCATCAAGGATCGGAATGAGATTGCGCGGGTACTGAAGCTGGTGGGTCTAGAGGATGTGCGAAAGCCGGTGCGCGGCTTCTCGCTGGGCATGAAGCAGCGGCTGGGCATTGCCAATGCGCTGCTGGGGAATCCGGAAATCCTGATTCTGGACGAGCCGACCAACGGTCTGGATCCGCAGGGTATTGCAGATGTGCGTACGCTTGTGCAGCGGATCAACGCAGAGCTTGGCACCACCATCATTATCTCCTCCCACATCCTGGGAGAGCTGCAGCATACGGCGCACCGCTTCGGGATTGTGCATAACGGTACGGTTCCCAGGACGATCACGCAGGAGGAGCTGAGTACGGAGAACAATGTGGTGCGGATCTCCGTGAATGAACTGGAGAAGGCGAGAGAGGCGCTGGAAAATGCCGGCATTCAGGTCTTCAGTGCGACCAGAGAAGAGCGGAGTCTGGAGGATTTTTATTTTGGTCTGGTAGAGGAGGAGAAGAATGCTTAACTATGTACATGCGGATCTGAGTCTGATCTTCCGGCGGGTGCAGCGGTATCTGACAGTGGCGCTGATGCTGGCTGCCGAGCTCATTTATTTTGCGTTTATACAAAAGACGCTGAACTGGAATTCCGTGAATTTCGTGTCTACACTGAGCATGGCGCTTTCTGTGATGCCGGTTCTGATGGGGCTTTTTGAAATGTCCTTTGTGTTTTCGGAGGATTTTCGGGCCAAAACCATGCAGGTGGCCATCGGCTGCGGCATCAGCCGGCGGCAGGTGGTGCTGGCCAAGCTGCTGGAGTTCAGTGTTCTTCTGCTGACAGATATCCTGGCGATGCTGCTGCTTGCCTTTGGCTTCGGCTTCGTAAGCGGCATTCGGCTGCTTCCGGAGCAGCTGCTGGAGATTTTCTGCTGGGGATTCTGTGAATGGCTGTCTTCTGTTGTTCTGGCTTCCATGACCATGATCCTATTGTTCCGTTTTCAGAAGGCCGGGATGTCGCTCCTTCTGTATCTGGTGCTGGGAATCGATCCGATACATATGATTCTGGATTTTCTGGCGATGTCGAATTCTCTTGCAGCTCGGCTGAATCTGTCGCGCTTTTCCTATGGTGCACTGAATGATCTGTTCCGTTCACGGCTTATTCTGTCGCAGTTCGATATTCTTTCCTTTATCGGCATCATGATATATATTATAGGGGCGTATGCTCTGACCTGTCTGCTTTTCCGGAAGCAGGAGCTGGAGTTCTGACGAAAAACGGAGGTAATGAAATGGACAAGAAAAGATGGACGGCAGAGGAAGTGCTGGCCAAGCTGAAGGAAGGAAATGCGCAGTATATGACGGCTGAGAAGAATACCGGCGACATTTCCCCGGCGGTGCGGCTGAATACGACCGTAAAGGGACAGCATCCCTATGCCATTGTGATTACCTGCTCGGATTCCCGTGTGATTCCGGAGAGCATTTTTTCTGCCGGCATCGGTGAGCTGTTCGTGATCCGCCTTGCGGGAAATGTCATCGACCGCCATCAGCTGGGGTCCATCGAGTACGCAGAAAGCCACCTACATTGTCCGCTGCTTCTGATCATGGGGCATACCCACTGCGGTGCGGTAGGTGCTGTGATGACCCATAACCGTTCCGACGAGGGCTTCATTCGTTACATTCTGGATGATATTCAGGAAGCCATCGGGGAAGAAAAGGACGATCATGCCGCTTGTATACTGAATGTAAAGCACAGCATCAAGCGTGTGGAGGAAAGTCTCGAGATCCAGAAGGATGAGGCGCAGCTGGGACTGCGCGTCGTGGGTGCGGTTTACGATATTGAGACCGGAAAAGTGGAGTTTATCTGATGGCTGAGATCATACGGACGATGGCGCTGGACCGGCCGGAGCTCAAATTGTATACAGACTACAGCGAAAACCAGCTGCAGCATATCTATGAGCCGGAGGAGGGCGTATTTATTGCGGAGAGTCCCAATGTGATCGAACGGGCACTCAGGGCCGGCTATGCGCCGCTCTCCTTCCTGATCGAGGAGGGAGAGCTTCCGAAGGCGGAGGCTGTGCTGCAGCTTGCGGGAGAGGTGCCGGTTTTTGCGGTTCCGCTTCCGGTGCTCCGAACGCTGACCGGCTTTCCCATGACCCGGGGCATGCTCTGTGCTTTTCGGCGCCGCCCGCATTTGCCGGTGGAAGTGCTGCTTCAGGATGCGCAGCGGATCGTGGTTCTGGAAAATGTCGTCAACCCCACCAATGTGGGCGCGATCTTTCGTTCGGCGGCTGCGCTGGGCATGGATGCGGTGCTTCTCAGCAGTGCCTGCAGCGATCCGCTTTACCGGCGGGCGGCAAGGGTCAGCATGGGAACGGTATTTCAGATTCCCTGGAGCTATTTTCCGAAGAAAAAGGGCATAACATCGGCGGCAGATATTGAAAGTCTGCGGACGCTGGGCTTTCAGACAGCGGCACTGGCATTGACGGACGACAGCATCGGAATAGAGGATCCGCAGCTCCGACAGGCAGAGAAGCTTGCTCTGGTGCTGGGCACCGAGGGCGAGGGACTGCTTCCGGAAACGATTGCGGCCTGTGATTATACGGTGAAAATTCCCATGGCGCATGGCGTGGATTCGCTGAATGTGGCGGCGGCCAGCGCGGTGGCCTGCTATGCGGTTCGTATGCAGGCACCGGGATAATGGGACAGCGGCGGTACGGCCTGCCGGTAGAAGAGAGTGAGGTACAGAGATATGAGAAGAACATTTCGGAAAATGACGGCGGCGCTGTTGCTTGGCACGCTGCTGTTTTCCATAGAGGCATCTGCCGGATGGAACTATGAGCGCACCGGCCCCGGTACGGCGGTCTGGACAAACAGTGAAAACGGACAGACGGCGGAGGTGCTGCCGGGAGAGGCTGCGCCGGACGGAACGGCCGCACCGGACAGTGAGAAATCAAGCGGCAGCGGTCTTGTGACGGCACAGGCTCCGACAGACGGCGGAGCTCAGGGCACAGAAACAGCGGATGCAGGTGCTGCGGAAGGCAGCGGTCAGACGAATACAGCTTCACAGGAAACTGCGGCAGCCGACACACAGAACAGCAGCATCGTGACCAGCAACGGACGGCAGCTGGATCTTACGAAGCCCATGGTTGCGCTGACCTATGATGACGGTCCGGACAGTGCAAAGGGAAATCACATCATGGATCTCCTGCTGCAGTACAACGGACGCGCAACATTCTTCATGGTCGGAAACCGTGTGGCGGCAAATCAGGCCGAGGTGCAGAGGATGGTTGCGACCGGCATGGAGGTGGCAAACCATTCCTACAGCCACCGCTATTACAACAAGCTGAGCGCAGCGGAGATCCGCTCGGAGATTGCAAAGTGTAATGAAGCCATTGCGGCAGCCTGCGGTGTGACACCGACACTCTGTCGGCTTCCCGGCGGAAATATCACCAGTACGGTGCGGGAAAATGTCTCGATGCCTATGATTTACTGGTCCATCGACACACTGGACTGGAAGACGAAGAGTGCAGAGAAGACAGCTGCCGCTGTGGTTGGCAGGGTGAAGGACGGCGACATTGTTCTGATGCATGAGATCTGGGGCTCCACATCCCAGGCCCAGGATACCATCATCCCGGCACTGGTACAGCAGGGCTTCCAGCTGGTGACAGTTTCAGAGCTGGTGCAGTTCCGCGGCTATCAGCTCGGTACCGGTACACAGTACAGTTCATTCCCGAAGAAGTAACTTCCGAAGCGGAGGAAAAACAGGACATGGCGGTTCAGCGATGCTGAACCGCCATGTTGCACATTATTGCATAATTATGCTAAAATCATGGCTTCAAGCTGTGTTAAGTATGAGATGGAGAAAAAGCTATGATCGAACTGATTACGGCCGTCAATACGGCGGTCAACAATTTTATCTGGGGCGTACCGGCCATGGCCTGCATCATCGGTGTCGGACTGCTGCTCAGTATCCGCACCGGCTTCCTGCAGGTGCGCCGCTTTCCTTATGTGATGAAAACCACCATCGGGCGGATGTTCCGGAAGAAGGAGTCCTCGGATGGTGCGATGACGCCGTTTGAGGCGGTCTGTACGGCGCTGGCGGGAACGGTCGGCACCGGAAATATTGCCGGCGTGGCGGGGGCCATCGCGATCGGCGGCCCGGGTGCCGTTTTCTGGATGTGGTGCTCTGCACTGCTCGGCATGTGTACAAAGTTCGCGGAGGTTACACTGGCGGTTTTCTACCGGGAACGGAATGAGAACGGCGAGTGGGTCGGCGGTCCGATGTACTACATCAAAAACGGCCTCGGAAAGAACTGGCAGTTTCTGGCGGTGCTGTATGCACTCTTTGGGGCGCTGACTGTTTTCGGCACCGGAAATGCCACACAGGTCAATACCATCGTGACGGCAATTGATACAGCCGCGGTGACCTACGGGATAGCGCAGGCCGGAAATCTGGGCGCTTTAAACCTGGGAATCGGCATTGCCTGCACGCTTCTGGTGGCACTGGTGCTGCTGGGCGGCATCAAGCGAATCGGCAGTGTAACCGCAAAGCTGGTGCCGTTCATGGCGCTCTTCTATGTTGTTCTGGCGCTTGGTGTGATGCTTATGAATCTGCCGCGGCTTCCGGAGGTGCTGCTGTCCATCGTTGCGGGTGCCTTTAATCCCAGAGCCTTTACCGGCGGTGTGATCGGCAGCATTTTCGTCAGCATGCAGAAGGGCGTTTCCCGCGGTATCTTCTCCAATGAGGCGGGCCTCGGAACCGGATCCATTGCCCATGCCTGCGCCGAGACGAAAAAGCCGGTGAAGCAGGGGCTTTCCGGTATCTTCGAGGTCTTTGCGGATACCATTGTGATCTGTACGCTGACGGCAATGGTCATTCTCTGCAGCGGCACGACGGTGAATTACGGTCAGGCGGCCGGTGCGGAGCTGACGATTTCCGGCTTCACCGTGACCTACGGAAACTGGGCAACAATCTTCACTGCCATTTCTCTTTGCTGCTTCGCTTTTTCCACCATTATCGGCTGGGGACTCTACGGCTCCCGCTGTGTGGAGTTCCTCTTGAAGGGACGGGCGGTGAAGCCCTTCTATGTGGCCTATTCTCTGGTATGCATTCTGGGCGCAACGGTGGATCTCGGACTGCTCTGGAGCATTGCAGATACCTTTAACGGCCTTATGAGTATTCCGAACCTGATCGCACTGCTGCTCATGTCCGGAACGGTGGTGCGGCTCACGAAGGAATTCTTTGCGGCGGAGAAAGCATAAGCGGATATTCAACGGCCGGGCTTTCTCAAATTCCAAGACAATGACCGGCACTTTGTGATACTATATTTACAGAGTGTCGCTTGTGTGTCCGGTAATCGCTTAGGATGAAGACGTACAAGAATAAAATGCACCGCCATGCGGCGGGATTTGAAACGGCAGGCCAAGGCCTGGAAGGAGAGAAAGATGAAACTGTATAGAGTAATGGCAGCTGCGGCTGCAGCGACGATGCTGATGAACACACCGGTGTTTGCCACCGATTTTGATACCTGGTACCAGCAAACCTCTCAGGGAATCTCGGATGCGATTGCGGAGGAGTATGATGAAGCAATCGCGAATGGTGAGAATTGGGGCGATATGACACCGGAGGATGCTTATGAGATTGCCATGACCGATGCGGTTGCCAATTATCTCTACATGTCCGGTCAGTCCACCAACTATTCCACCTCTTCCTCTTCCTCAAGCAGCAAGAAGAAGACCACAAAGACCATCAGCGGATACATCAAGTCGGCTTACTGGGAAGGAAAGAAGGCAAAGTGGTCCTACAGCGGAAACCTGAAGCAGTTTTCTATCACACTGTATCGGGACGGAAAGGTTGTCACGACAAAGAAGGCAGTCAATGCGAACAACATGACCTTCTATAATGAGATGAATCAGCCCGGCGAATACTATTTCAAGGTACGCGGCAAGGCATCAGATGGCTGGACAAGCTATGAGGAGTCTCCGGAATATGTAGTCTATACTGCAAGCACGACAGCAAATGTCGTTCAGACCTCCGGCAGCACAGTGACGTCTGCAGGACCGACGATGGCACAGGGAATCTGGACCCAGGCAAAGGACGGCAGCGGACGCTGGTGGTATCCGCACGCAAACGGCTCCTACACCGTGAACAACTGGGAGCAGATCAACAATCGCTGGTATTACTTCGACGCCAACGGCTGGATGATGACCGGCTGGCTGGATAAGAACGGTGTCAAGTACTATCTTGGAAGTGACGGCGGCATGGTAACCGGCTTCAGCACCATTGACAATGTTACTCACTACTTTACGGATAACGGAGCGATGCTTTATTAAAACGCAGAATTCCTGAAATATGCAAAAAGACGCGGCAGAGAGGTCTGCCGCGTCTTTTTGTGAGCAGTAAAGTCAGATCAGATTCGATAGCCCCTTTGGGTGATCAGCCGGCCTTCACGGAGGAAGCTCTGAGAGTTTCCGATAAAAACCGTAGTAAACATATTCACCTGGATCTCCCGGAGTTCCGCGAGCGTACAGACGCGGGAGGAAGTGCCGGGACGGCCGATATTTTCCACATACCCGCAGGCGCGGGTCGACGCTGCACCGGCAGCGAGCAGGATGTCACAGGCGCGCTGCAGATAGTCCCTTCGTTTGTGACTTGCAGGATTGTAGAGCACGATCGCGAAGTCGCCGAGAACAGCAGCCTGCAGACGTTTTTCAATCATCTCCCAGGGTGTCAGAAGATCGCTCAGGCTGATGACAGCAAAATCATGGTTAATGGGCGCGCCCAGCACGGCGGCGCCGCTCATGGCAGCTGTGATGCCCGGAATCACGGCGAGCTCCGTATCCGGATACTCCGGCAGAAGGCTAAACATCGGTGCCGCCATACCGTAGACGCCGCTGTCCCCGCTGGAAACAATGGAAACACGCTTTCCTTCTGCCGCAAGCTGAAAGGCAAGACGGCAGCGTTCGATTTCCTTTCGCATGGGGGTATCCATAAATGTTTTGTTCGGAAAATCCTTCTGCAGTAAATGGATATAGGTCGTATACCCGACGATCACGTCACTGTCGGACAGCGCCTGTACCGCCTCCGCCGTCATTTGCATACGACTGCCGGGGCCCATCCCGACGATATAAATGATGTTCTTCTTCATTTGCCTGTCGCTCCTTAATAAGTTGTTGCCTTGCAGTATAGCAGACGAATGGCAATTCCGCACCGTCTGGTGTATAATCAGACTGCACTTAATCATTGACAACAGGAGATGCATATGGAGAAAGCAAAGGTTTATTTTACGGATTTTCGTACCGGACTCGGCGTCAGTCTGCCGATGAAGCTGACAAAGCTCATCAAAAAGGCAGGTATCGGCGAGATCGATATGGACGGCAAGTTTGTTGCCATTAAGATGCATTTCGGCGAACTGGGAAACCTCGCGTTCCTGCGGCCGAACTATGCGAAGGCAGTGGCGGATGTGGTGAAGGAGCAGGGCGGACTTCCCTTCCTGACCGACTGCAATACGCTGTATCCCGGAAGCCGGAAGCATGCGCTGGAGCACATGGACTGCGCAAATCTGAATGGCTTCAATACCGTGACCACAGGCTGTCAGATCATCATCGGCGACGGACTCCGCGGCACGGATGACATTGCGGTGCCGGTACCGAACGGCGAGTACTGCCGGGAGGCCTATATCGGCCGGGCAGTCATGGATGCAGATATCTTCATTTCCCTGACGCACTTCAAGGGGCATGAGCAGGCAGGCTTCGGCGGTGCCATCAAAAACATCGGTATGGGCTGCGGCAGCCGTGCCGGCAAGATGCAGCAGCACAACAGCGGACACCCGATCGTGCATGAGGAGCTGTGCCGTGGCTGCCGGAGATGCGCAAAGGAGTGCGGCTCCGACGCGATTCAGTACCTGGACAAGACAACGGCAGACGGAAAAGCCGTAAAGAAGGCCTGGATCGATCCGGACATCTGCAAGGGCTGCGGCCGCTGTATCGGTGCCTGTGCCTTTGATGCCATTGAGAATGAGAACTGGAACGCACCGCAGCTGCTGGGCTGCAAGATGTCCGAGTACACGGCGGCAGTCTGCCACGGACGCCCCTGCTTCCATATCAGTCTGATCACGGATGTATCA
This sequence comes from Oribacterium sp., assembly GCA_963592375.1. Classification (GTDB taxonomy): domain Bacteria; phylum Bacillota; class Clostridia; order Lachnospirales; family Lachnospiraceae; genus Oribacterium. The sequence goes on from CAVAXR010000002.1 coordinate 17,626, forward strand.
CCAAACTGCGACTGCCACGGCGAGAATGATGCACCGATCCTGCCGAATATCGGTATGCTGGCCTCCTTCGATCCGGTGGCACTGGATCAGGCCTGCGTGGATCTCTGCGAGCAGGCAACGCCCTTTGCGAACAGTCAGCTCGGCGAGCACCTGCATGACCCGCATTTCCACGATCACGGCAATGTATGGCAGAACAGCAACCCGAATACCGCCTGGAAGGAGACGCTCGAGCATGCCGTAAAGATCGGCCTTGGTACGAGAGAGTATGAGCTGATCACCATGAAGTAATCGGCTGTCCTTTTGGGAAATGTCTTCGGCACGAAAAACAGAATACAGCTAGAAATACGGATTCCCCGGGAACGAGAAAATCGTTTCCGGGGAATTTTTGAAATTTCTGCGACAGTGTGCCTAATGTGTGTCCATTGCGGTGTTATATTGTGACCATCAAAACAAAAATCAATGCGAAAGCAGTAAGGAGAAAAATATGTCTACATTATATACAGCAGCAGCGAAGAAGGCCGTACTTGAGGATCTCAGAAAAGCACTGAAGGATGCCGGAAAGAAGATTTCCAAGCGTGAGGCGGAATTAAAGAAGGCCAGAGAAAAGGCCGGAAAAGCTGCAGACATGGCGTACGTTGAGGCGCTGAGAGTGGATGTGGAGCAGACTGCCAAGGACTTAAAGGCATGGGAAACCAGACTGAAGGAAGATAAGCTCATCGAGAACACGGCAAAGAAGAATGTCAAGCTGTTGCAGAAGGCATTGAAGGATAAGACCGCAGCTTATGAAAAGGCCAGAGTGAAGGCTGACCAGCTTGCCAAGCTTGAGGCGGAGCTGCAGGAGCTCAAGAACTCGACAGCGCTTGTGAGAGCACGCATCGAGAGAACAGAGATGAGTGATATGGATGAGCATGTGGAGAAGCTGGACCTGCCGACACTGGAGGAGCTGCAGGCCGCAGAAGCCGAAAAAGCGGAGGAAGAGCAGGAGCTGCCGTCGTATGAAATGATTCAGGCACAGAATGAAGAGGCCGCAAAGAAAGAAGCTGAAAAGAAGGAAGCCGCAAAGAAGCCGGTAGACCTGGCGGCCCTGGAGAAGGACGAGGCTGCAAAGAAATCGGCAGCTCCGGCAGACCTGGAGAAGGATGAGGCCGCAAAGAAGGAAAAAAAGGCAATGCAGCATGATATCAATGCCGCTATGGATGATATCTATTTTGCAGAATTTGACAAGCTGACTGCCATCAAGCAGCAAAAAGGATCCCGCAAGGAAAAGAGCACTGAGTCGTTTGAGGCAAACCGGAATTATTTTGTAAACGGAAGCGGAAAGCATACATCTGAGGAATTTACCAATATGAAGAATGCGCTGTCCGGACTTGATATGGACGATATGCTCAAGGATTTGAATCGGATGTTCCTTTTTAATCGAGAGGATGGCGCTTACATCGAAACCTTCAGAAAGTACCAGAATCAGATCGAAGAGGCCCGTGAGGCAACCCAGGCCTACATCGACAAAAAGGCAAATGCATTCGGTACAAAGTTTGATTCTGCAGCCAAGAAGGATCTCTCCCGGGCTAAGGACACACTGGAGCAGCTGGACAAGATGATGGTTTGCATGGATACTTTCGATGAAAATTACCGGAATTACAAGGAAGTAGCAGAGTACAAGTACGCAGTTCACAACAATTCGATTAATCTGAAGGCGCTGGAGAAAAAGGTTGCCAAGAGACGGCCGAAGGCAGTCAGAAAGCCGGAAGCACCGAAGCAGCCGACAAGCGAGAAGAAGGCAGAGAAGTCCAGAAAGATCTGAGGACTCTGTGAAGAATAGGAATTCTCCATTCATACTCTGCGAAAAGCGGATGGGAAGGCACTGTTGATAAAAGAGAAGCAGAAATTTCTGCTTCTCTTTTTGTGTTAAAAGGTTGTCAGGACGATTTGCAGAAAAACCTTGATTTATTTTTACTGTTAGCTTATTCTAATCCATGTGGTTAGTTAGCAAAAACTAATAAAAGAAAGCGTCTGGGATAAAGGAGTTTTCAGCAGATGTCAGAGCATGAATTCATCGAGTTTTGCTCGCCGACGCTGGCGGGAATCAAAACAGGGAATATCTTCACGGCAAAGTACAGAACGAAGGAAGAGCTGGCGGAGGAAATCTGCCGCTTCAATGTGCGTTTCCATGCAAAAGGACTTCGGCTGACACTATTGAGCTATACGAAAACCCGGGCGAATGTCTATCTCTATCGTCCGCAGTATCTGAAGAAGGATATTCTGGACAAGGACGCGGCAGCGATCCTCCGCGGTCTCGGCTATCAGCCGGAAAATGCAGACCGCTGCGTGGCACAGCTGGCCTGGCGGATGAAGAAATGTCCGGATCGGGAGCATTTCCCGCATGAAATCGGACTGTTTCTGGGCTACCCGCCGGAGGATGTCCGGGGGTTTATGGAGCACAAGGATGTGGGCTGCAAATGCACCGGCTTCTGGAAGGTATACGGAGACCGGAAGGCTGCGGAGCGCACCTTTGCATCCTATCGGAAATGCACGCGGATCTACGATGCCTGCTATGAGCATGGCGCATCGCTGGACAGACTGGCAGTGAAGACGAGAAGAGACAGAGCAAGCTGACAGTAGCTATCCGGCAGCTATGTAGATTCGGAACGATTGGATGCGGGCAGAAGCTATGGCAGTCGGGTAGATACTCATAGAAAAGATCAGAGAGATTTCCGAAGCACAGGCTAAGGAGAAGAAAGTGAGGAAAAAATGAGCAAGGTAGCAGTGGTTTATTGGAGCGGAACAGGCAACACAGAGGCAATGGCAAATGCTGTTGTAGAGGGTGCACAGGCAGCCGGCGCAGAGGTTGAGCTGATCGGTGCTGCAGACTTCAACGCAGGCAGAGTGGCAGATTTCGATGCCATCGCTTTCGGATGCCCGGCTATGGGTGCTGAGGTTCTGGAGGAGTCTGAGTTCGAGCCGATGTTCACAGATGTTGAGCATTCTCTCGGCGGCAAGAAGGTTGCTCTCTTCGGCTCATGGGGCTGGGGCGACGGCGTTTGGATGCAGGAGTGGGAGTCAAGATGTCAGGATGACGGCATCACCCTCGCTGCAGAGAGCGTAATGTGCCAGGATGCTCCGGATGATGATGCTCTGGCTAACTGCCAGGAGCTCGGCAAGAAGCTGGCATAAATTTTCGCGAGTTACAATCTTTTCATACAAAACCTTTCTAGACAAAATCCCCGGCACCGCATTTGCGGTGCCGGGGATTCTCTGTCAAATGGCCATGCACGGCTTCTTCATCCGGTTTGGCTGAACGAAGGTAGTGCTTCGGCTGAGCTTTCCGGTATCAAGCAGCTTTCCTGTCTTTTCCGGAGCGGCCTGCTTCTGATTGGAAGTGCTCATCTGGAGCTTCTGCAGCTTGCTGATCTTTGCTTTGAGCTCGGCCTGCAGCTCGGCAATACGCCGATCTCTGCTGCGCAGCTGTACATACTGAACCTTTTCACAGACATTCGTGTCAGGTATATTTTTTTCGGCATATTCTGCGATCATGCGCGCTGATGCAAGACGCTTGTTTCCGGCACTTCCCTTGAGATGGGTATTCGCCTTATAGCCGACATAGCTCTGCGCCTGGGCACCAATTCTGTTGATAAGCCTGGAAACGGTCATATAGTCGTCATGGCTGAGGGGAGCGCCTTTGTCCAGTGTGCTTTCCTTGAAGCTCTTCAGACTGTGAATGGCGGCATACAGATTTCGGGTTTCATCTGAAGACTTCCGCACCTGATCTGTTTCGAAAAGCCCCTTCGCCAGCTTGAGAATAGCAGTGGTCTGTCTGGCGATTCTCTTTCTGTCTGTAGCGAGCTCTGTCTGCAGGGATTGATTCAGAAAATCACGACCATTCTGGTTGATTGTAATGTTCTCCTGCAGCTTCTGGATCTCTGCCTTTGCCTGTTCAATCATGCTTTCTCTTTTTTTATTATTGCTGTTGTGCATTTCCTGCAGCTCTGCTTCTGTGATACGTCTTTTTCCTGTAAATTCCTTGCTCATTTTTTTATTTCCTTATATGCTGTGTGTTTCGTTTGGTTTCTGTTGATGACTGTACTTTAGCATGTGAAGCGACACAGAAGAGACACAAGGAAAATACGCATTCAATCAGCATTTTCCTGAAAAAGAGGCTGCAGACTGCCGTTCTCGTCGACCGTCACATCGAAGGACAGGTCAGACAGCTTCTGATAGAGTGCGGACGGATCAGACAGCGCTTTCAGAACGCCGCTCTGACGCTGACAGGGAACGAGCTTCACTGCCGGCGGTCCGTCCTCGGAGAAGGTGGTTTCCAGCAGCAGCGTCTGCCCGGTGCGGTTGTCGAAGAGATAGTTCCCGAGGCTGTAGATGATGGGCACGCCTTTGTAGTATTCAAAGCCCTGCAGGACATGGGGATGCGCACCTACCACGAGATCGGCGCCCACATCGATGTAGCCTCTTGCGAGCTCCCGCTGATAGGCCTCCGGCGTTTCACTTTTTTCGATTCCCCAATGGACAAATACGATGACGTGATCATAGGACCGGCCGGCATTTTCAATCGCTGCATTGAGCTTCGCGGGATCATAGGTCTGGAAAAGACCGGACCGGCTGTCACCGGCATACCAGTCGGCGGAGGGGGATACCCGGGTGGCGCCGAAGATGGCGAAGCTTTGGCCGTTGATCGTGCAGGTCGCCGGAGAGGACGCTTCGGTAATGTCATAGCCGCCGCCGATGCGCTGAATGCCGGACTGATCGAGGGTCTCCAGGGTGTCTGTAAAGGCATCCCGGCCGTAATCCAGTGCATGATTGTTGGCAAGGCTCACGATGTCTGCGCCCAGCTCTTCGAAGATTTTCACATACTTCGGATCTGTACGGAAGGTGAACTGCTTGTCCGGCATGGGGGTTCCGCGGCGGCTGAATGGAAATTCCTCGTTCAGGATAAAGAGGTCCGCATTCTGCATGTGCGAGAGCATCGTTTCATCCGCAATGGCGCTGATGCCGTCCTGATCGTATGCCTTCAGATATTCATCCGAAAACATGACATCCCCGGCGAAGGAAAGAAGAACCGAGCCGGCAGACTCTGTAGATTCTGCTTCATCGGATTTTATTTCGGCATTTGTGTCGGATTTCAGGAAATCGTCGTCATTTTCTTCGGATGCCGATGGGTTCTCGCCGTCAGAAGCTGCCTGAACGGAAGCCTCGTATGGTTTTTCTGCACTGCCGTCACCTGCGGCAGTATTCGTAATGTCGGTTTCGCCGACATTTTCCAAATGATTTTCCGCAGAAGTGTTATGCTGCAGAAACGCCGGCGTCCCGGCAAATCGGAAAAGCAGTCCCGCAGCAAACAGCAGAATAATGCCGGAACTGAAAACGGTAAAAAAGCCTTTGATAAAATTTTTCATAGCGGTAGTTTCATATCATTCGATTCGGGAAATGCAGATGAAAGTGCGTCTCTCGCCGGAATTGCGCTGCGAAACGAATTCCTCTGCAAATCTGTGCGGTCCTCAGAAGCTTTGGAAAAGTACGCCCGCACCTCCGCGGCCTGGTAAAGGGAGCCGAAGCAGACGATCGCCTGCTTCCGCGGCCTTCCGGCGAGGGAAATGTCTTCGGCGCGGCCATCGGCAGCTTCATTAATCAGTGCACAGGCACGCTCGAGGCCCGCGGTGACAGACGGTGCTGTTTCCACCGGACCGGAAAAGTACTTCCGGATCTCTGCGGCGAGCTTCTCGTTCTGAAGCCCCCTGTCGCTGCCGCAATCCGGCACCTCGGCGATGAAGCGGTGCGCAAGCGGTGCGGTCAGCCGCAGCATCTCATGGTAATCCTTATCCGCCATAACCCCCATGATAAAGGTAATCTCATAATCCGGGAGATAGGCGCGGATGGAGTCCGTCAGCGCCTCGACGCCGTTCGGATTGTGGGCGCCGTCCAGAATGCAGAGCGGCGCACGGCTTACCACCTCGAAGCGGCCGGGCCAGGAAACATTGCGAAGCCCCCGGCGGATGGCGGCCTCAGAAACAGCAAAGCCACGTTTGCGGAGCACGTCCATTACCTCCAGCACCGCGCAGGCATTGCGGCACTGGTAGCTGCCAAGGAGGGCGAGGGCAAGCTGCTTTCTTTCCTGATAAGAGAAATACTGAAGAAGCTGCGTCTCCCCGCTTCCGGCTTTCGCGCTGTCGTCATCTTCGGCAGGTGTCGGGGCGTCCGGACCGCCGACATTTTCCGCGTCCTCCCGGAAAAGGGGCAGCTTCGCGCCTTCGGGCTCCTTTGTGATATGCAGTTCAGCATGCTTTTCACGGCAAAGCGAACGGATCACGTTTTCAACGGCATCCGTCTGATGATACAGCACGACAGTACCGCCCTCCTTGATGATGCCGCCCTTTTCAAAGGCAATCTTCTCCAGTGTGTCGCCCAGTACCTCGGTATGCTCAAGGCCGATGTTCATGATGAGGGCACAGTCCGGCACGGGAATGACATTCGTGGCATCGAGGCGGCCGCCGAGCCCTACCTCCAGCACCACGATATCGCAGTGCTGATGCACAAAATACAGAAAGGCCAGTGCGGTCAGAATCTCAAATTTGGTGGGCTTGTCCGGCATGGCCAGCAGAACCGGCCGCAGCGCGGCAAGCTCGGCGGAGAGCTCGTCATCGCTGATTTCCCGGCCGTCTACAGACCAGCGCTCATTGATTCGGAAAAGGTGCGGAGAAATGTAAAGTCCGGTGCGGAAGCCCGCCTCCGTCAGAATACGGCTCGTCATGGCAGAGGCAGAGCCCTTGCCGTTGGTGCCGGCGATGTGCACGAAATGAAGCATCTGCTCGGGATGCCCAAGCCTTGCCAGCAATTCCTGCATGCGGGCAGGCTTCGGTGCGCTGGTTTTCCAGTCTGCGGAAAGCTGCGAAAAGGTCTCGTCCCACGTCATCCGGCAAGCACCCGCTGAAAATCTGCACGGCGCAGCACGCCGGCCAGGCCGCCGAGGATCAGGATCTGAATCGGCGCAATGACGATCACCTGCAGGATTCGGGTGGACAAAAGCCCTGTGAAGGACGAGCCGTACAGAATCGAGATCCAGAAGGTATTCATGCAGAGGCTCATCACCAGCTGATTGAGAGCCACCGCCATGAAAATCCGCGGCAGCCGAAGCCGCTCGTGCAGCAGACTGCCGAAGCTGAGTCCGGTACAGGCCGCAGTCAAGGTGAAGCCGGGGAAATAGGTTCCGGTCGGGAAAAGAATGGCTCCCAGAAAATCGCTGACGGCGGCGACGAGCGCCGCAGGCAGCGGGCCGAAGAAAATGCCGGCGAGCGCCACGGGAATGAAGCCCAGTCCGATCCGAACGTTCCATGCATTGAAGGAGCAGAATCTCGCGAGGATGATCTGCAGTGCGGCAAGAACGGAAAGGAGCACCAGTGAACGGGTTGATTTTTGCGTTTTAAACATAAAAAGCCTCCTTTACAGTCCCTGACTACAAAGAAGGTTTTTGCGCCATCTATGCAGCGGGATGCGAAATTCAAACCGTGGGATCATGACAGATCCGCTTTGTCCCTGGGGCAACTCCCCGTCCCTAGGGCACTGACCGCTTGAATTTCTACTCTGCATCTAGTATCGGCCGCAGCCGATCTATATGTGTGTTACCAGGGCATAGTACCCCTTTTCCGAAGGCCTGTAAAGAATTTTTCTGCCATGACATATATTCATCCGGATAATGTCTTCGGCACGAATGCCGGGCCATAGCCGGCAAAACGACACCGCAGTTTTCTCTTTACAATCCCCGAAGGTGAACCTACAATAACAAATATTAAGACTAACTAACGAATGTTCAAAGGAGAAAAAACAATGCGGAATACAACGGGACAATCGAAGGAGGACTACCTGGAGGCGATCCTTCTGGTGATTCGGGAGAAGGGTGCCTGCCGGCCGACGGATGTGTCGGAGCAGCTGCATTATTCCAAGCCCAGCGTATCGCTGGCACTCCGGAAGCTGGAGGATGAGCATCTGATCGTGCGGGATGATTGGCGGGTACTGCTTACAGAGGCCGGTCAGACGCTGGCAGAGCAGACGCTGGAGAAGCACCGCTTCTTTAAAAAGCTCTTCGAGTCCATCGGCATTGATTCGGAAACCGCTGCAGAGGAAGCCTGTCAGGTAGAGCATGTGATTTCCGAGGACAGCTTCCAGAAGATGGTGGCGCATTGGAACAAGTATATCGAAGACGCAAAGTCTCCAAATGAGGAATAACCGGAAATATGCTATACTTTAAGAAACAGCGGCACTTCCGTGCCGCATCATCTGGCATATGAAGGAGTGCTCTATGGAAATCAATAAGAAAAATGTTGCCGGAATCATTGATCATACACTGCTGAAGCAGAATGCATCGAAGGCGCAGATTGAAAAGATCTGTCAGGAGGCGAGGGACTATGCCTTTGCCTCGGTCTGCGTGAATCCCTGCTATGTGAAGCTCTGCGCGGAGCTTCTGAAGGACAGTCCGGTGAATGTCTGCACCGTCATTGGCTTTCCTCTGGGGGCCAATACCTCTTCGGTAAAGGCATTTGAAGCAAAGGACGCCATCGAAAACGGTGCTGATGAGGTGGATATGGTGATCAATGTCGGCGCGCTGAAGTCCGGAGACTGGGACTACGTGAAGCAGGATATCGAAGCGGTGGTAAAGGCAGCCGGCGGTACCCTCGTAAAGGTGATCATCGAAACCTGTCTTCTTAGCGATGAGGAAAAGACAAGGGTTTGCCGGCTGGCCAGGGAAGCCGGTGCAGATTTCGTCAAGACCTCTACCGGCTTCTCCACAGGCGGAGCCACGCCGCAGGACGTTGCCCTCATGCGGGCGGCAGTCGGTCCGGACATGGGCGTCAAGGCATCCGGCGGCATTCATACAGCCGAAGAAGCCGTTGCCTGCATCCATGCCGGCGCCACGCGCCTCGGTGTCAGTGCCGGCATTGCGGTCGTAAACGGACTGGAAAGCTGACGATACGGTGCAGGGCAGAGATGCCTTTTTTAGGTATCCCTAATAAGGTTTTGTTGGCGCTAAACTCAAAACGGAGTACACTAAGAGCATAAGAAACACAGCGGCTGATTGATTCCGGCCGCTTTTATATTAGGACTGTTCCGCAGCGCATGCGGCACAGGGAATTTCCGGGAGGTAGGAATTATGTTCGCTTATAAGAAGGCATGTATGTTTATCGGTGGTCTTGTTTTCGGTACAGCCGGCATTTCCATTCTGAAGAGTCAGGATGCCAAGAAGGTTTACACAGAATGCACAGCTGCGGTTCTCCGCGGCAAGGATGCGGTAATGGCTACCGGCACAGCAATCCGTGAGAACTGCAATGACATCTATGAGGACGCTGTGGACATCAACGAGAAGCGGTATCAGGCTGCAGACAAGCGGAAGCTCGAGGAGGCCAGAGCACTGGTGGCACAGTACGAGCAGAAGGCTGCAGAAAACGAGCAGTAAGCTGTTTTTGGAAAGTGGGAGGGGATGTGCTTCGGCCTTCCCCTTTTTTCATTGGATCGTACTTAGGAGAAAAGTTTATGGAATATTTGATTCGGCACGAATCCTCCCGGAGACTCCGGGTACATATGGCAGATTGCCGCATGTCCATGGCGCAGGCGGATCAGCTGGAATATTTTCTGAAGAGCAAAGCCTTTGTCGAGGACGTGAAGGTCTATGACCGGACCGGTGATGCCATCATCACCTACGGCGGCTTTCGAAAGCAGCGTGAGGAAATCCTGTCCGCGCTGAAGACATTTACCTATGAGACAGATGAGGTGCTGGCACTGGTACCGGAGGAGACAGGCCGTGCCCTGAACCGGGAATATCAGGAAAGGCTGGCCATGACCGTGCTGGGACGCGGCTTCCGGAAGCTTTTCTTCCCGGTGCCGCTGCAGATTGCATGGACGATGGCCAAGAGCGTGCGGTTTATTCTGCACGGTATCAGCTGTCTTCTGCACGGAAAAATCGAGGTGCCGGTGCTGGACGCTACCGCTATTCTGGCTTCTATGCTGCGCAGTGACTTCGCGACGGCCTCTTCCGTCATGTTCCTGCTGGATGTAGGCGAGATTCTGGAGGAGTGGACCCACAAGAAGTCTGTCGGCGATCTGGCACGCTCCATGGCGCTGAAGGTGGATAAGGTATGGCTGAAGACCTCCGGCGAGGATGTGCTCGTTGACGTCAGCGACGTGAAGCCCGGCGACCGGATCGTGGTGCGGACCTCCAATGTCATTCCGCTGGACGGCGTTGTGGTTTCCGGTGAAATGAGCGTAAACCAGGCCTCCATGACCGGCGAATCGGTGCCGGTGGTGAAGTCTGAGGGCGGCTATGTTTACGCCGGTACCGTAGTGGAAGAGGGCGAATGCGTGATTTCCGTCAGCAAGGCGGCCGGTTCCGGAAAGTACGATCAGATCGTAAAGATGATCGAGGACTCCGAGAAGCTGAAATCCAATACCGAGTCCCGGGCCTTCCATCTGGCGGACAGTCTGGTGCCCTATTCCCTGGTGGGTACGGCGCTGACCTATCTTCTGACCCGGAATGTGACCCGCGCCATTTCCTTCCTGATGGTGGATTTCTCCTGTGCGCTGAAGCTTTCCATGCCGCTCACAGTGCTGTCTGCTATCCGGGAAGCCGGAGACGCCAGCATTTCCGTGAAGGGCGGCAAATTCCTGGAAGCTGTGGCGCAGGCAGATACGATTGTTTTTGATAAGACCGGCACACTGACGCATGCAACGCCGCAGGTGGTGCGGATCGAAACCTTCAACGATACAGACGAGGCAAAGGCGCTGCAGCTCGCGGCCTGTCTGGAGGAGCATTTCCCGCACTCCATCGCCAATGCGGTTGTGCACGAGGCTGCAAAGCGCGGCATCGAGCATGCAGAAATGCATTCGGAGGTGCAGTATGTGGTGGCCCACGGTATTTCCAGCCTGGTCGACGGCAAGAAGGCGATCATCGGAAGCTATCATTTTGTATTTGAAGACGAAGGGACAGAGCTCACGGATGCGGATCGCGCCCGGCTTGAGAAGCTGCCTGGCGAGTATTCACAGCTTTACATGGCCATAGACGGAAAGCTGCGGGCTGTCCTCTGTATCTTTGACCCGCTTCGTGAGGAGGCGAAGGCAATCATTGACGAGCTGCATGACCTGGGCATCACAAAAGTCTGCATGATGACCGGCGACAGTCACAAGACTGCGGCGGCCGTTGCCCGCAGCCTGCAGATCGACGAATTCCATGCCGAGGTGCTGCCGGAGGACAAGGCCGGCTTCATTCGCGCAGAGCACGCACTCGGCCGGAAGGTTATCATGGTGGGAGACGGCGTAAACGACACACCGGCACTTTCCGAGGCAGATGCCGGCATTGCCATCAGTGACGGCGCGGCCATTGCCCGGGAGGTCGCCGACATTACCATCGCATCGGAGAACCTGGCGGAGCTCGTAACGCTGCGCCGGCTCAGCATGGCGATGATGAAGCGCATTCATTCCAATTACCGCTTTATCATTTCCTTCAACGGCTTCCTGATTGCCATGGGTGTGCTGGGCATAATCCAGCCGGCAAGCTCCGCGCTGCTGCATAACACCTCCACAGTGGTGACCGGACTCCGCAGCATGACAAATCTGCTTCCCAAAAAGATGGAAGAGGCTTGCTGAGCGAATTACGAAGCTATTGGGGATTGCGGGAGCGCAAAGCGCGGAACAATCCGCGCAGCATGGGGGCAAAAGGACCTTTGACTCCAACATCATATGAAGTGACCGTTAAAGAGAGCCTGTATCCTGTACGCACAGGATGCAGGCTCTTTTGCTGCAAAAAAATATAGGGAGAGCCTCTAAACCGCCACATCGTGCATCGCGAAGCGATGTGACGATGCGGTGCTAAACAGTTACGGGATTATTTATGTAACCCCCTTGACAAGCGATGAACATATGATAGAATGTTCATATGACAGCAATACAAAAAGGAGGTGCGGATGGAAGACAGGCAATATGATGCCGAGAAGATCGAACACATCATTTCCAATGTCAGCGAGGATGAGCTATGCGAACTGGCGGAGCTTTTTAAAATCTTCGGTGACTCTACGAGAATCAAGATCCTCTATGATCTGTTCGATGGAGAGAAGGGTGTGACGGAGATCTGTGAGGATCTGGATATGAATCAATCCGCCATTTCACATCAGCTGAAGATTCTCAGAACCTCCAAGCTGATTTGTGCGCGGCGGGACGGCAAGGCCATGATCTATGCACTGGCAGACGATCACGTCAAAACCATCATAGCGATGGGCAAAGAACATATAGAAGAATAAGAGTGAAGAAGTTTGCATCAAGCAAACTTCGGAACGATACGACTGGCAGGGTTTGCTTCGA
>CAVAXR010000002.1:30070-36693 GCA_963592375.1 Oribacterium sp.
GACCTGAAAGGAGTTAAGTATGAAGAAGAAGTTTAAGTGTGATATCGATTGTGCGGCATGTGCAGCAAAGGTAGAGGATGCCATCAAGAAAATGGATGGCGTAACAGATGCCAAGGTGAATTTCCTGATGCAGAAGTTTACGCTGGAGGCCGATGATGCCCGTTTTGATGAAATTCTGGCTCAGGCCATCGAAACCGGAAAAAAGATCGAACCGGACTTTGCGGTAGAGCTGTAAGCCATACAGGTCTCTAAAAACAGATACAGCGAAAGGGATTTTCCTTCGCTGTATTAAATTTACCCTTTTTGGAGGAACTCCCATGAACGACAAAATGAAAAAGAAGCTGTATCAGATTCTGGCTTCGCTTGCCATCTTTGCCATTTTTATGATCTTTGATAAGACCGGTGCATTGCCGCTGATCTTTGAGAATCGCCTGCTGAGCTTTGCCGTATATCTGATTCCTTATTTTATGGCCGGCGGAGATGTGCTCCGAAAGGCGCTGCTCGGCATCAGGAACCGGCAGCCCTTCGACGAGTCCTTTCTCATGACGGTAGCCACCATCGGTGCCTTTGCCACCGGTGAAAATTCCGAGGCCTGCGCGGTAATGCTGTTCTATCAGGTGGGTGAATGGTTCCAGAGCTATGCCGTAGGCCGTTCCCGTCAGTCCATTACGCAGCTTATGGACATTGTTCCGGAATATGCCAATGTCGAGCGCCCCGACGGCAGTGTTGAGACCATCGATCCGGATGATGTCGAAATCGGAGATATTCTGGTGATTAAGCCCGGCGAGAAGATCCCGGTTGACGGTACCGTGGAAAGCGGCGAAAGTCTGGTGAATACCGCTGCGCTTACCGGTGAATCCGTTCCGCGGACCGTCCATGCCGGTGACCAGATCATTTCCGGCTGCATCAACGGAGAAGGACTTCTCCGGATCCGCGCAGAAAAGGCCTTTGAGGATTCCACAGTCTCCCGCATTCTGGAGCTTGTGGAAAATGCCTCCGAGAAAAAATCCCGGACCGAAAACTTTATTACCCGTTTCGCCCGCTGGTATACCCCTGTTGTGGTGTATGGCGCAGCAGCCCTGGCGATCCTGCCGTCCCTGCTTTTCGGGCATCCCATGACATGGATTTACCGTGCCTGCACCTTCCTCGTCATTTCCTGCCCCTGCGCACTGGTGATTTCCATTCCGCTGTCCTTCTTCGGCGGCATCGGTGCTGCCAGCCGGAACGGTGTTCTCGTGAAGGGCTCCAACTATCTGGAGCTGCTCTCCCAGCTGCATACCGTCGTGTCTGACAAAACCGGCACGCTGACGGAGGGCTGCTTCCGCGTGTCCGATGTGCTCCCGGCAGAAGGCATTTCCCGGGAAGAGCTGCTGGAGACGGCAGCCCTGGCGGAAAGTCTGTCCACCCATCCCATCGCCCACTCCATTGTCGACGCATATCATGCGCTTGTACCGGAGTCCGCGCTGCATGCCGGTCTTCTGCATTCTGTGGAAAATGTCAGCGGGCAGGGCATCACGGCAGAAATCCGCGGTGAACGGGTTCTCGCAGGCAACGAAAAGCTGATGCATGCCGAAGGCATTTCCTTCACGGCCGCAGAGGATCCCGCCGCCACCGTCTGCTATATCGCCCGCGGCGGAAAATTCCTCGGGGCCATCCTCATCAAGGATCAGGTGAAAAAGGAGGCCGCGGAGGCCATCGCTTCTCTCAAAAAAGCAGGCATTCGGAACGTCGTGATGCTGACCGGCGATCGGCGTGGAGTCGGAGAAGCTGTCGGTGCAGAGCTGAAGCTCGATACCGTTTACGCTGAGCTTCTGCCGCAGGACAAGGTGGAGAAGGTGGAAACGCTTCTTGCCGGGCTGGAGAAGCAGGGCAGTGAGAAAAAGCGTCCGCGTCTCGCCTTTGTCGGAGACGGCATCAACGATGCACCGGTGCTGAGCCGGGCAGATGTTGGCATTGCCATGGGCTCCATGGGCTCTGACGCCGCCATCGAGGCCGCCGACATTGTCATCATGGACGATGATCTCCGAAAGATACCGGTCACCATCCGCATCGCGCGGAAAACCGTGCAGATCGCTACGGAGAACATTGTCTTCGCGCTGTTTGTGAAGCTCCTGATCCTTGTGCTCGGCGCTGTCGGCCTCGCCAACATGTGGGCCGCCGTCTTCGCAGATGTCGGTGTCGCCGTCATTTGCATCCTCAATGCTATGAGACTCATCCGCATGGGGTAGCGCAGCCCCAATCTCATAAAAACCGCCCGGGCAGCTTCTTTATCCGAAGCCGTCCGGGCGGTTCTTTTTAAGGGGGAGTGTGATTTAAAAATGAGTGTAAGCTTTTATTAGTGCAGCTTTGCCTTCAGTTCCTCGTAGGATGAGCCGTCCTGCGGAACACCGATGTACGGATGGTCTGCACTTACGCCCATGACGATGCTCACGATGGTGTCGAAGAAATACAGCAATACGGCAAAGCCGATTCCATTGTAGCCGAATGCTCTTGCCTTCTTGCGAACACTGAAGATTCTGAAGATCAGGAGCAGGATGGAAAATACAAATCCGACATGTGCTACACCGGTAAGTCCGACAAGGGCAATGGGGATCAGGAAGAACCAGCCATTTCCCCAGTAAAGCTTGTAGGCTACATAGCTGCTGTAAATCGGGATGATGGATTCCCATCCGTGATGTCCGGCCTTTTCAAAAAGCATCCAGTTGCCGATTACCTCAAATACGATAAATGCTGCTACTGCCAATACTGCTACCATTGCGATTCCTGTAAAATTCATGTTATTACCTTCTTTCTAAAATTATTAGGTGTTTGTTTTTTTCTTTATGCCTGCATTCTAGCACAGGAAAAGACACATAAGAGACACAGCGCAGCAAATTTTTTAAAAGATTTTTCACTCAGACAATATGCAGCACATGAATCAGCAGAAGCCAGCTGAGACCATAGTAGGTTACCACCGCCACCAGGTCGTTGACCGTTGTGATCAGCGGGCCGGAGGCCACTGCCGGGTCGATGTTGATTTTCCGGAAGAACATCGGAATCACGGTGCCCACCAGGCTGGAGATCACCATCGCGGTAAGCAGCGAGAAGCCTACGCAGCCGCCGATCAAAAAGGCATAGTGCAGCGGATTTCCCTTCAGCAGGAAGATATAAAGGCCCACAAAGACGAAGGCCAGCACCCCCAGCAGGAGCCCGTTGCAGAAGCCGATCCGCATTTCCTTTACGATAAGTCCAAGCTTCTGCTTTCCGGTGAGATTTTCATCCATCAATACGCGGATCGTCACCGCCAGCGACTGCGTGCCGACATTTCCCGCCATATCCAGAATCAGTGACTGGAAGCTCATGATGATAGGCAGCACCGCGATCACAATTTCGAAGATGCCCACAACGAAGGAAACTCCCATCCCGAGGAAAAGCAGAATGATAAGCCACGGAAGCCGCTTCCTGATACTATCCAGCGTTTTCTCATTGAGATCCTCCTCGGAGGAGAGACCGGCCAGCTTTGCGTAGTCATCGCCCATCTCTTCATCCACGGCCTCGGTGATATCCTGCGCCGTGATAACACCGATGACCTGACCGTGCTGGTTCAGCACCGGAATGGAGTCCTCGGAGTAATCCTTCAGGGATTCGATGCAGTCTGCCGTCTTCGCGTGGTCCTCCACGAACGGATAGGAGCGGATGATCAGATCCTCCAGCCGGTCATTCTGCCGCGCGGTAATGAGATCCTTCAGCTCTATGATGCCGTAAAATGCGCCGTTTTCATCCTCCGTGTAGATGGTGTTAATGTTGTCGTTTTCACCGGCCTGGTCGACAAGCTCCTTCATGGCTCTGCGAATGCTGAGGTTGTTTCGGATCAGGATGAAATTAGTCGTCATCCGGCTTCCGATCTCATCATCATCATAAGAGAAGATCAGCTTGACGTCCTCGCTGGATTCCGCATCCATGAGGCTGACGATCTGGGACTGCTTTTCCTCTTCGAGATCCTCCAGAATGTCTGCTGCATCATCCGCATCCATCTCTGAGATCACCGCCGCCGCCTGTGCCGCATTCATTTCCTGCACAAAGGGCTCTGCATCCTCGAGATAAGAAAAGATTTCCGACAGCTCCTCCGGTGTCAGCAGGAGATACAGCCGTTTTCGTTCCGCTTCCGTGAGAGCCGATAACGCCTCGGCAATGTCCTTTTCGTGATAATCCGAGAGACATTCCTTCATTTCTGCATCCGGGATTCCGCTCCGGATCAGGCTGAGCAGCTCTTCCTGATAGTTTCTGTCTTTGAAGCTTGTGTTGGTCATAGCATATACCTCCATTTCTTTTAAAATAAAAAGGCCAGAATCCATTTTGTTCACCTGCAGTGCATATTTTTACATACACTGTTCGTGCAGGATGGACTCGGGTCTCGTTATTATACTCTTTTCGCCTTGAAATGGAAACCGAAAACGCGTAAAGTTTTCGTAAGAAATGTGAGGAGCGTTTATGGATATTTTTGATCAGATAAAGCAGGAATTCATATTGCCGACAGCCCGGGAGGACTGGGCGGATTACCGCCGCCGATTGACCGGTATTCTCTGCAGCCTTCTTCGGGAAATGTCTTCGGCCGAGGATGCCCTCCCCGCCCTAGCCATTCTCGGCGCCGGTGCGGCAAATGACATAGATCTCCGCATGCTCCGGAAATGCTGCAGCCGGCTGACTCTTTTCGATCAGGACGAGGAAGCACTGCAGCTGGCGCTCCGGCAATATGATCTGCAGAAGGATCCGGCCGTGCAGCTCCGGATCCAAAGCTTCACCGGCATCGAAGAAAACGACATCCGCGGATTTTTCCGGCGGATGTACCGGCTTCTCGTCCGGGAAGGAAGAAATCTCACCACACAGACTTTTCTCACCGCGGCCGAAACAGAAATCCGACAGCTCGCAAGCCGAAATCGAACACAAGTTCAGTTTTCGTCTCTGGCTGCCGACTATGATCTGGTGGTCTGCATCGGCGTGCACAGCCAGCTGCTGTCTCTGCTGAGCTACAGCTATGAGGTGCTTCGTGAGAATGCCGCTCAGCAGCTTTTCCGGGGACATCCGCTTCAGGACGAAGGCATCCGGCAGCTGCTCTGCACGCTGGCACAGGAAAATGCTGTCGCGCTCAACACTGCAATCCTCCAAATGACACGGAAAGCCGCACTGATCGGCTGCGAGGAGGACACGCTGCATCCGATTGCCGGCGCTGCCGAAAGCATCATAGACATCCGGCAGCGCTGCGCCGAAGACATTTCCCTCTCGGAAATGCGGCTGCACTGGCCCTTCCGCCCGGCCATCGGCAAGGAATACACGATGCTTCTGCAGCTTCTGCGCCGGAACAAATAAAAATGAAGCCCTCAGAAATGGCTTGAAATCGTCATTCTGAAGGCTTCATAAAAGTAAATATGAATCGAAGCGACCCGATTCGAACGGGCGGCCTCTGCGTCCCTAACGCAGCGCTCTACCAAACTGAGCCACGCTTCGAGCTTACGAGCAAATGCTCATAACAGGAATATACTAGCAAAGTTCCCTATGAAAAGCAAGCACTTTTTACCGCGGACTTGTCAGGGGCAAAGCCGCTGGTGTATAATATTTTTCTATATGCGATCGAAAAAGGGAGGAAAAAACTATGCCAATCGGAATTATTGTGAATGTGTTGTCTGTTGTGTTCGGAGGGCTGGCCGGGACAGTGGCAGGTCACAAGCTGAGCCTGAATTTTAAGGAGAGTCTGAACATGATCTTCGGCGCCTGCGCCATGACCATGGGCATCTCCAGCATTATCCTGATGGAAAATATGCCGGCCGTGATTTTCGCAGTGATCATCGGTACTGCCATCGGTCTGGCCATCCATTTTGGCGACCAGATTTCAAAGGGCTGCGCGGCCATGCAGAAGGTGGTCTCGAAGCTTATCCCGGTAAAGGAATCCAACATTTCGAAGGAGGAGTTCGATGCGACGCTTATCACCATCATCGTGCTGTTCTGCGCCAGCGGCACCGGCATTTACGGCTCCATTGTATCCGGCATGACCGGTGAGCAGACCATTCTGATTTCGAAGTCCATCCTTGACTTCTTCACGGCCATGATTTTCGCCTGCCTGCTGGGACCGGTGGTTTCCTTCATTGCTATTCCGCAGTTTGTGATCTTCATGCTGCTGTTCCTGCTGGCCGGCCTGATCTACCCGCTGACCACCCCGACCATGATCAATGACTTCAAGGCCTGCGGCGGTGTGCTCCTCCTGGCCACCGGCTTCCGCATGATCAAGGTGAAAATGTTCCCGACCGCAGACATGATTCCTGCCATGATTCTTGTGATGCCCTGCAGCTGGATCTGGGTGAATTACATCCTCCCGCTGGTAGGGTAATTATCATCATCTGGGCTTCGCGCCAGCTTGGCTGGCGGGTGCCCAGATGATGGCTTAACGGCAGAGTGAAGAAGTTTGCTCGCTGCAAACTTCGCAGCGTCCTGAACATGTCCCATAACGGGCTTCGCGCCAGCTTGGCTGGCGGGTGCCCAGATGATGGCCCAGCGGCAGAGTGAAGAAGTTTGCTCGCTGCAAACTTCGCAGCGACCTGAACATGTCCCATAACGGGCTTCGCGCCAGCTTGGCTGGCGGGTGCCCAGAT
>CAVAXR010000003.1:0-34965 GCA_963592375.1 Oribacterium sp.
TGCACAGAATAATAATGAAGCAGCTGCGGCAGCAGAAGCAATACCCGCTGAGGATCTGTCGGAAAAGCTGAAGGTGTTCTCGGAGGAGAAGAAGGCAGAAGTCCGCGGACTTCCGGCAGAAATGAGACAGCTTCTGCGCGCCTTCCTGCAGGATCCGCAGGAAGCGGTCTGCCAGGAACTCCGGAGAGAGACGCATACCGCTGCATGGATATTTTACAGCTTCAGCATTTTGCCGTTCTTTGTCTGTGGTCTGCTGCTGGGCGGCTTTGTCGGCGGACTGCAGCTGGGACTTCTGTATGCGCTGCTCTCTCTTCTGTATCCTTTTGTGCTGTATGTGATCGGCAGAAGCCGGAAGTGTACGGGGCTCGACAGCATTTACCCGCTGTTCTGGACGTCGGATCTCGGGATGTATCTTGTGCATGGTGTCAGCATGCTTCTGATGCTGCTCGGGATATGGTTTCTGGCGCTGCTGCTGGAATTCCTGGCACTGCCGCTGCAGATGGTATTCAGCTATATGGCGGCGCTGGCACTGGCAGAGATGGACAGCCGGGAGGCGATTCGGAGTACGGTAATGGCATCCGTCGTAACCGCAATTTTTCTTCTGCTTCTGCTTTTCCTGGGCTTCGGTGCGGCCGTTGTCAACTCTGCATTGGGACAGCTCATGGAGGGCGGCCTCAATGTGAAGGGAATTCTGACCTTCCTTCTGGAGTACGTGTAAAGAGTAAGTTTCACTTGCGAAAGCATTTGATTTTTCCTATAATTATGGGACGAATCAAATGCTTTTTGCATTGCTTTAGGAGGATTATTATGAGAAAAAGAATCATTGCAGTTATGATGGCAGCATCCATGGCAGCATCTCTGGCAGCCTGCGGCTCTTCATCATCTACAAGCACAACAACCGCTGCAGCAGGCGGCGCAGCCGAAGCGAAGGAGACGGAGGCAGCCGGTGAAGAGACAAAGGCGGCTGAAGCAAAGGATGCATCGGATGTGAAGGTCGGCATTATCACAGACCTTGGCGGTGTCAATGATGGTTCTTTCAATACTTCCGCATGGGAGGGTCTGCAGAGAGCACAGGAGGAGCTGGGCATCGAGGCAAACTATCTGGAGTCACACACAGATTCTGATTATAAGCCGAATATCGAGACCTTCCTGGATGAGGACTATGACATGATCATCTGCATCGGCTATGCACTGGCTGACGCACTGAAGGAAGAGGCGGATGCAAATCCGGATCAGAAGTTTGCCATCGTAGATGATTCTTCACTGGCTGACTATGACAACGTGACGAGCCTTATGTTCGAGCAGGCACAGGCTTCCTATCTGGTAGGCTATATTGCCGGCAAGACTACACAGAGCAACAAGATCGGTCTGGTTCTCGGAATGTCCACCGATGTTATGCATCAGTTCGGCTATGGCTATGTGGCAGGTGCTATTGATGCCAACCCGGAGGTAACAGTTCTTCAGAACAATGCAAACTCCTTTGCAGATACCGCTGCCGGCAAGACCGCTGCCAACAACATGGTTGCTGAGGGCGCAGACGTTATCTTCCATGCAGCAGGCGGCACCGGACTTGGTGTGATCGATGCTTGTAAGGAGGCCGGTATCTGGGCCATCGGTGTTGACTCCGACCAGAGCTCTGTAGCACCGGAGACCATTCTGACTTCTGCAATGAAGAGAGTGGACAATGCTGTATATGATATCGCGAAGGCAACGGTTGAGGGTACTGTTGAGGCTGGTGTTAAGACCTACTCTCTGGCTGATGAGGGTGTCGATATTGCACCGACAACCGACAACCTGAGCGATGAGATGGTGGCCGAGATCCAGGATGTAAAGAAGCAGATCGTTGACGGCGAGATCACGGTTCCGGAGAACAAGGCTGATTTTGAAGCAAAGTACGGAAGTGGTATTTACGTGCTGAACGACTGATTGACAGCTGCATTCGGAAATCAATGAAACACATGGCTGAGGTGCCGCGAAGAGGCGGTGCTTCAGCCTTTTTTTCTATACAGATATCCGGGTAAGATGCTATAATAAGCATAATTACGTTCTTCGCAGCAGTGGTCTGCTGAAGTATAGATTGATTCTGTTGGAGGAGATTGCGAAATGAGAGAGATCAGTATGGAACGTGTGGAAAAGACACGTCAGGAAATGCTGAACACAGTGGAATCGAAGACATTGACCCACGAGCAGAAGGTAGCCGGAATGGCAAATCTGGCGGATTCCATGCTGGAGGTGCTGAACCTGCCGGAGGGACTGGATGAGCTTCTGAACAGACCCATTACGGAGCAGTGCATCTGCGATCTGTCGGAGGGACATGCACCGCTTCGTCCCCGTTACATTATTCCGAATTACGGGAAGTTTTTCAAAGAGGGTTCGGAATTTCTGAACCTGGAGCCGCCCACGGATCTGTATGAGGCCATCAATCATCTGGAGATTTTCTATAAGCATGTGCCGTCAGTGACAAACTATCCGGTTTATGTGGGGGCACTGGACAAGCTGCTGGATCCCTTTGTGCAGGAGATGGATGAGGCGCAGGCGCTGAAGCTGATCAAGCTGTTCCTTATCAATATGGACAGAACGATTCTGGATTCCTTCTCCCACGGAAATCTGGGACCGGAGGATACGAAGGCAGGACGGCTGCTGCTGCAGGCTATGGCAGAGACACAGGACGCGGTGCCGAATGTTACGATGAAGTACGATGAGAACATCACGCCGGATGATTTTGCATTGCTGGCGGTGAAGACGGCGCTGGCAAGCGCGAAGCCAAGCTTTGCCAATCACAGCATGTTCCGGAGTGAGCTGCAGGATGATTATGTGATCGCGTCCTGCTACAACGGGCTGAAATACGGCGGCGGTTCCTACACGCTCTGTCGTCTGATTCTCGGAAATATTGCAAAGCGGGCGAAGGACACAGAGGATTTCCTGAACCATCAGCTTCCCTATGTGATGGATATCCAGGCGCGGTACATGGATGAGCGGATCCGCTTTATTGTAGAGGAAAGCGGCTTCTTTGAGAGTAATTTCCTTGCAAAAGAGGGCTTCATTCAGAGAGACAAGTTTACGGCAATGTTTGGTCTGGTGGGACTCGCGGACGCCGTGGACATCCTGCTGGAGAAGGAAGGAAAGCCGGGACTTCGCTTCGGACACAGCGAGGAGGCTACAGAGCTTGGCATACGGATCATGGACTGCATTGAGAAATTCAATGCGAACCACTACAACAAATACTGTGAGGCCACGGGCGGACATTTCCTGCTGCATGCGCAGGTCGGCATCGCCAGTGACATCGATGTGACGCCCGGAACCCGAATCCCCATCGGCGAGGAGCCGGAGAATCTGGTGGATCAGCTGCGGGTACTCAGCAGCTTCCACCACTACTTCCCGTCCGGCACCGGCGACATTTTCCCGATCGATATGACGGTACACAGAAATCCGGATTACGTCCTGGACATCATCAAGGGCTCCTTCCGCATGAACCTTCGCTATCTCTCCTTCTATGCCAGCGATTCCGATGTGATCCGCATCACCGGCTATCTCGTGAAGCGTTCGGAAATCGAGAAGCTGGAAAAGGGAGAAAATGTGAAGCATGACACCACGGCACTAGGCATGGGCGCCAAGCAGAACGGACATATTCTGGAGCGTAAGGTGCGTTAATGAAGGCGCCGGTCAACAGAATCATCCCGTTCAGCGCGGTGGACGGTCCCGGCAACCGGACCGCAGTATTTTTGCAGGGCTGCAGCATCAACTGTAAATACTGTCATAATCCGGAAACCCGGCGGCTTTGCAGGAGCTGCGGAAAATGCGTAGAAAGCTGTCCGGCAGGGGCGCTTTCGCTTGAGGAGGGTCAGGTTCACTTTGACTGGACGAAGTGTGCAGCCTGCGATACCTGCATTCACATCTGTCCTTATGATGCGAGTCCCCGGATCCGATGGATGACACCGGAGGAATGTCTGCAGGAGATTCTGAAGAATGTACCCTTTATCCGGGGAGTGACTGTTTCCGGCGGCGAGTGTACGCTGTATCCTGATTTTTTGCGGGAGCTGGGACGGCTGTGCCGTGCAGAGGGGCTGGGCTTTCTGCTGGACAGCAACGGCACCTACAATTTCGAAGCCGATCCGGCGGGGCTGCTGGACAGCATTGACGGTGTCATGCTGGACATCAAGGCCTGGACAAGGGAGGATCATCTTCGGGTCACGGATGCGGACAACGACAGCATCCGGCGGAATCTTCGGCTTCTGGCAGAGAAGGGAAAGCTGGAGGAGGTACGGACGGTCATCGTGCCGGAGTTCTACGACTGCGCTGGAACTGTGCGTGAAACGGCGCGTTTTCTGAAGCCGTATCTGGAAAGCAGATCCATTCGATACAAAATCATCGCCTATCGTCCAATGGGGGTGCGGGAGAGTTATCGAAGCTTCCGCTCGCCGACGAAGGAGGAGCTTGCGGCACTCAGGGACATAGCTGCAGCCGAGGGAATGAAGGAAATCATACTTATCTGAGCAATGTTTCGCAGCACTGCGGCGATGTGCTGCGAAACAGCCATTTTATCTGGTGATGCAGGGCGGACCTGATATCATCCGGTCAACAATACTTCAGACGGAGGAATACATATGAAGAGCAATATGGATGAGCGAACCGTCGTCATTGAAATGAAGGATATCGTGAAGAAGTTCGGCAATTTCGTTGCCAACGATCACGTCAATCTGACAGTTCATAAGGGCGAGGTACATGCGATTCTCGGAGAAAACGGCGCCGGAAAGAGCACGCTGATGAATATGCTGTACGGCATGTTCAAGCCGACCTCGGGGACGATCCGCATCAACGGGAAGGAGGTCAGCATTTCCACGCCGGATAAGGCGATCGCGCTGGGCATCGGCATGGTGCACCAGCACTTCATGCTGGTGCAGCCCTTTACGGTGACCGAAAACATTATCCTGGGTGCAGAGCCGATGAAGGGACTCACGGTGGATCTCAAGACGGCAAAGGCGAAGATTCTCGCACTTTCGGAGCAGTACAATCTGAAGGTGGATCCGGATGCGAAGGTGGAGGACATCAGTGTCGGCATGCAGCAGAGAGTGGAGATTCTGAAGGTGCTGTACCGCGGAGCAGATATTCTGATTCTGGATGAGCCGACGGCTTCGCTGACCCCGCAGGAAATCGATGAGCTGATGGAAATTATTCAGAACCTGACGGCTGACGGCAAGTCGGTGGTCATCATTACCCACAAGCTGAAGGAAATTAAGTCCTGTGCAGACAGCTGTACAATTATCCGGCGAGGAAAGTATATCGATACTGTGAAGGTGGCAGACTGCTCCGAGGATGATCTTGCTTCCATGATGGTGGGCAGACAGGTGAATTCCAAGGTGGAGAAGAAGGAGCAGGCGCCGGGCAAGGTGGTGCTGGAGGTGAAGAACCTTCATGCGAAGGACTACCGCGGTGTGGAGATTCTGAAGGGTCTGAATCTTACGGTGCACGCGGGTGAGATCGTGGGACTCGCCGGCATTGACGGAAACGGACAGTCGCAGCTTGTGGAGATTCTTACGGGTCTCGGCAAGGCAATCTCCGGGGAAGTGCTGATGAACGGAGAAAATGTGACCAATCAGAAGGCCAGCACACTGTTTGAAAAGGGAATTTCCAGCATTCCGGAGGATCGTCAGAAGCATGGCCTGGTGCTGGATTTCTCGGTGGCGGAAAATCTGATCCTGCAGAACTATGCGGCAGCTCCTTACGCAAAGCGCGGGATTCTGCAGAAAAATGTGATCCGGGAGCATGCCACGGAGATGATCGAAAAGTTCGATATCCGTCCCCAGGGCTGTGAGAACCGGCTGGCCGGACAGCTGTCCGGCGGAAACCAGCAGAAGGTAATCATTGCCCGGGAGGTCACCAATGACAAGGATCTGCTGATTGCCTTCAATCCGACCAGAGGTCTGGATGTGGGTGCGATTGAATTCGTACACAAGTATCTGGTGGAGCAGCGCAACAAGGGTCGGGCGATTCTTCTGGTATCCTTCGAGCTGGATGAGATCATGAATCTGTCAGACAAGATCGAGGTTATCTTTGACGGACAGATCAACGGCTCCATGCCGGGGAAGGAAGCGGATGAATATCAGCTTGGTCTGCTGATGGCAGGAGGAAAGGCATCATGAAAGAAAAAATTTTGAAGAGTACGCTTCTGTATACGCTGATTTCCATTCTGCTGGGCTTTATCGTGGGTGCGATTCTGCTGCTGGCCATCGGTGTGAGTCCTGCGGTGGCTTACGGCAAGCTGCTGAACGGCGTATTCGGGAAAACCAAGTTTATCGTATACAGTGTGGTATATGCGGCACCTCTGATCTTTACAGGTCTGTCGGTGGCATTCTCCTTCCGGACCGGTGTTTTTAATATCGGCGCAGAGGGACAGTATGTGGTCGGTTCGCTGGCCGCGCTGGTCGTTGGTCTGCTGTGTCCGATGCCGGCACCGATTCATGCCGTTGTCTGCATTCTGGCAGCTGCGGCAGCCGGAGCGCTCTGGAGTGCTGTCGTGGGCTTCCTGAAGGTAAAGCGCGGCATTCATGAGGTGCTTTCCTACATCATGTTTAACTGGATTGCCTTCTATCTGTCCAACTTTGTGATCAATCTGAAGGGAATTCACACGGAGCAGGGTGCAGACGCGAGTCAGAACATTCTGGAAAGCGCCAGCATTAAGATGCCGTCTGCGATTACATCGGCGACGGGCTGTACAGATGTTCACTGGGGCATCGTTCTGGCACTGCTGGCAGCCATTCTGATCGGCTTCATCATGGCGAAAACGACCTTCGGCTATCAGCTTCGTGCCGTAGGCTTCTCGAGAACGGCGGCGGAGTATGCCGGCATCAATGCCAACCGCATTTTCCTGCTGTCCATGTCCATCTCCGGCATGCTGGCAGGTCTCGGCGGTGCGGTGCAGACGCTGGGCATGTCCGAGCGTATCCCGCAGTTTGCCTCTCAGGAGCAGTACGGCTTCCAGGGAATCACGGTGGCGCTGATCGGTGCGACCAATCCCATCGGCTGTATCTTTGCGGGTCTGTTCTATGGTGCGATGAAGTACGGCGGAAACAAGCTGACGGTGGTAAACGTTCCGAACGAGGTGATCAACATTATCATGGGAACCATCATCATTTTCATCGCCATCACGCCGACGCTGAAAAATATGGTGCTGAAGGCTATGGAGAAAAAAGGAGGTAAGGACTGATGTTCATGACATATTTAGGACTGGTGATCAATGCAATCCTGATCTCAACGCCGCCTCTGCTGCTGGCAGGTCTCGGGTCCTGCTTTTCGGAGCGCAGCGGCGTGGTGAATATCGGAATTGAGGGCATGATGACCATCGGTGCTTTCGTGGGTTCCTGTGTGGCTTATTATACCGGAAACGGCTGGATCGGTTTTTTCTGCGGCGGACTTGCCGGTGCGGTGCTGGGCCTTGTGCATGCCGGTATCTGCATCAGTCTGCAGGCCGATCAGACCATTGCCGGTACGGCCATCAACTTTATCGGTCCGGGTCTGGCGCTTTTCCTTTGTAAGGCGATCTTTGAATCCTCGGATTCACCGGCACTCGATATCTCGGCAAAGCTGCCGAAAATGTTTGTGGGCGTATTTCCGGCCGGCTCCTTCGGCTATAATGTCATCGCGACTTATCCGATGGCGTACCTCAGCTTCGTGATCGTGGCACTGCTGTGGTTTGTGTTCTTCAAGACACGTTTCGGCATGCGGCTGAGAGCCTGCGGTGAGCATCCGGAGGCCTGCGAGACCCTGGGCATCAACGTCTATACCGTGCGTTATGCCTGCGTTATCTTCTCCGGCTTCATGTCCGGTCTGGGAGGCGCCTTTGTTACACTGGCGACGGTATCACAGTTCCGTCCGGCGGTTATCGTGGGACAGGGCTTCATTGCCATCGCAGCGGTGATCTTCGGAAAATTCACACCGCAGGGAACTCTGATCGGCTGCCTGATCTTCGGCTTCTGCAACGGCATTAAGTCCCTGCTCGGCGGCTCCAATGTGGTTTCTCCGAATCTGCTGTCCATGATCCCCTATGTGGTGACACTGCTGACACTGATCAGCTTTGTTGGCGCAGGACATACACCGGCTGCAAACGGCAAGCCCTTTGCCCGGTCAAAGTAAGAGACAGATAACCGTATACTGGGAAAAACTTGCATTTCATCGGGATATTCGGTATAATCAGCGCGATTATCGGGAGGCAGTAGCTGCTGCCTCCTTTCGAGTGTAAACAGGGAAATGTCGGTACCGCAAGTGATAGGAGGCGTGCAGAGATGATTGCAGCAAGCAATATTACCTACCGTGTAGGAAAGAAGGCCCTTTTTGAGGAAGTAAATATCAAATTCACCGAAGGCAACTGCTACGGTGTGATCGGTGCAAACGGCGCAGGTAAGTCTACCTTCCTGAAGATTCTGTCCGGCGCGCTGGAGCCGACCTCCGGCGAGATCGTGATCACGCCGGGACAGCGTCTGTCCGTTCTGGAGCAGGATCAGTTCAAGTATGACGAGTATACCGTTCTGGATACGGTTATCATGGGCAACAAGCGTCTGTATGAGATCATGAAGGAGAAGGATGCGCTCTATGCAAAGCCGGATTTCTCGGATGAGGATGGTCTCCGGGCAGCTGATCTGGAGGCAGAGTTCGCGCAGATGGACGGCTGGAACGCAGAGGCAGATGCTGAAAGTATGCTGAACGGACTCGGTATTGACGGCAGCCTGCATTACAAGCAGATGCGTGAGCTGAAGGGTGCAGAGAAGGTGAAGGTGCTCCTTGCCAAGGCTCTGTTCGGCAACCCGGACATCCTGCTGCTGGACGAGCCGACCAACCATCTGGATATGAGCTCCATCGAGTGGCTGGAGGACTTCCTGATCAACTTTGAGAATACCGTCATCGTGGTGTCGCATGACCGTTACTTCCTGAACAAGGTCTGCACCAGCATCGCCGACATTGACTACGGAAAGATCACGCTCTTCGCCGGAAACTACGATTTCTGGTTCGAGTCCTCACAGCTGATCGTGCGTCAGCAGAAGGAGGCCAACCGGAAGAAGGAGGAGAAGATCAAGGAGCTGCAGGAATTCATTCAGCGCTTCTCGGCAAATGCTTCCAAGTCCAAGCAGGCAACCTCCCGTAAGCGTGCGCTGGAGAAGATCGAGCTGGATACCATCAAGCCCTCTTCCCGCCAGTATCCCTATATCCAGTTTAAGCCGAATCGTGAGATCGGAAATGATGTGCTGGAGGTAAAGAACCTGACAAAGACTATCAATGGCGTGAAGGTGCTGGATAACATCAGCTTTAACCTGAACCGTACCGATAAGGTGGCCCTGGTTGGTCCGAACGAGCTGGCAAAGACCGTGCTGATGCAGATCATTTCCGGGGAAATGGAGCCGGATTCCGGAGATTATAAGTGGGGACTGACAACGACACAGGCCTACTTCCCGAAGGACAACACAAAGGAATTCTCTTCGGAGGATACCATTGTGGAGTGGCTGACCCAGTACAGTCCGGACAAGGATACGCAGTTCGTCCGCGGTTATCTGGGACGGATGCTCTTTAAGGGAGATGACGGCATTAAGAAGGTGAACGTGCTTTCCGGAGGAGAGAAGGTGCGCTGTATGCTGAGCAAGCTGATGATCAGCGGTGCAAATGTTATCATCCTCGACGAGCCGACCGATCACCTGGATATGGAGGCTATCTCTGCTTTGAACGATGGTCTGGTTAGCTTCCCGGGCGTGATCATCTTTGCATCCCGAGATCATCAGGTGGTGGAAACCACCGCGAACCGTATCTTCGAGATCATCGACGGCAAGCTCATCGACAAGGTAAGCACCTACGATGAATATCTTGCATCCGATGCGGATATCAAGAAGAGATTTACCTTCACACTGTCCGATTCTGATGCGACGGACAACTGATAAAGAATACAAAAAGAAGGCCCTGCCGCGGTGGCAGGGCCTTCTTTTGGCTTTATCACAGCATATTTAATTCTGCAAGCTCAATGAATTCCTTCATTTCATCTGTGACCCACTTATCCTTGTGGTAGAAAACCTGGCGATACATGTTCATTTCGAAGTCGCTGATCCGGAGCTGCACCAGTTCGCCCTTTGCCATGGAATCCGCCACAGCAAAGTAGGGAAGGAAGGAGAGGGCACGGTTTTCCTTGATCAGCTGGATGATGACCTCGGTATCCCCGGTTTCAAAAAAGGGACGGATCGACATGTTCTGAGAGGCCAGTGTCTGTTCCAGTGCGTAACGGTAGTTGGAATCGCGCTCGGTCAGAAAGAAGGGCTGGTCGATGAGGTCTGTAAGATGCAGGAAGCGGCGGTTTACAATGTCGGCCTCCGGTGAAGCCACAAAGACCACCGGTTCCGCTTCCTCCAGTATTTTCTTCCAGTTCTGGTCATAAACCCGGCGGTCCAGGAAGTAGGCAATGTCGATCTGGTTATGCTCCAGCATGTCTGTCAGTTCCTTTGGGGAACCGGTTTTGATTTCCAGTGAAACCTCCCGGTGGTGATCGTAGAAGTATTTGATGATGGCAGGGAGCTTAAAGGTCAGCAGGGATTCCAGTGTGCCGATGCGGAGCTTATGCTCCTGCAGCTGGGGGTTTCCAAGTGCCGTATGCACATCGTCGATCCTTCGGAGAATTTCATGGGCATAGCTCAGAAACTGCCGGCCCGGCGGTGTCAATTCCACCCGGCGTCCTACTCTGTCAAAAAAACGGGTATTGAATTCCTGCTCCAGCTGCCGGATCTGAATGGTGACAGCAGCCTGGGTATAGCCCAGCGCCTCTGCTGCCCGGGAAAAGCTCTGCAGCTCCACAACCTTGATAAAGGAGTTCAACTGTCTGATTTCCATGGATGTCCTCCGAATTAAATTTTCTTGCGGCGCTCAGCGATAAGGTGCGCGGCAGCCTTCCGGCCGCAGGCAGCGCCGGCCTGGGAAGCAAAGTCGGGGAGTACATGCCGCCGCAGACAGTCGCCGACGAGATAGAGCGCGGGAATGGGATTTTCCGTGGGTCCGCCGACATTTGCAAGAAGGGACTGCAGGCAGCCCAGACTGTCGGCACCGCCGGCAAAAATCAGCTTCCTTGTGAGGCAGGCAGGTGTGCTTCCGTCGTTTATATAAATCGCCAGGCTCTGGCTGCGGGCATCCTGCGTTATCCGTGTTACGGTCTGCTGCAGCTGAATCGGCGGATCATAGATGGACAGTGTTTTCTGAAAATGCTTGAGATAGGCGGCACTGCCCAGGGGCTTCTGGAAAACCACGGAGCCGGCAGCCGCTTCCGGCTTACGGACAAGGCGTCCGCCCAGTGCGTCACTGCTCTCCAGCAGCAGACAGTTCTCAATGCCAAGGTCAAAGGCAGACAGGGCAGCGGACAGACCGGCGGGGCCGGCACCGACAATGATCAGATCATAAATGTGCATAAAATCTTCCTATAAAAAAATACACCACACAGCTTCTGCTGTGTAGTGTATCATAAAAATCATTTATAGGATACCGGATTATTCGTTGGTGTGTGCATCGCTGATCATGAATTCCACGACACGCTTCATATCGGCCGGCTCGTGGATAATCAGCTCGAGCTCCTTGATGTAGGCATGATCCAGCAGCTGAGACATCATCAGCATCTGGGAAAGCTTGGACTTCAGATTGATGCGGTCGCCTTCGTTGGAAACCAGTTCTACCTTGCCGGTGCAGCCATTTAATACATTGAACAGACCCTCTACATTGTTTACATTCTCAATTTTCATCTTCTGCTCCTTTCAAACTTCTCATCTCGGTTAACAGCTAACAGCATAGCAGAGGGGAAAAAATTTGCAACATAAAATTGTCAAAAATTTAACACAAAAATTCAGCGGGATTCTGTGCGATGAATGGGCAAAAAACTTGTATGCAGTCATTTTATGATGTGATAAACTTATGAAGAGATCTGCCGAAGAGGGGCAGCCGTTATGCAGAACTGATGAATTTTTCTGTAGAAACGGCGGGGAATCCCTTGGAGAAGGAGATAAGTTTGGCGTAAATGTCAGGCTTGGATGGTAATTCAAATAAGGGCTTATATTAGAGCAGTCTGTGCCTGAGGGAGGACAAAAGATGAAAGTTGCAATCGGAAATGATCATGCTGCAGTGGAAATGAAGATGGAGATCAAGAAGTACCTGGAGGAGAAGGGAATTGAGGTAGTCAATGTAGGAACGGACACTGCAGAGCGCTACGATTATCCGATCGCCGGCTACAAGGTGGCGAAGCTTGTGGCAGACGGCGATGTGGATTGCGGTATTGCCATCTGCGGCACCGGCATCGGAATTTCTCTGGCAGCCAACAAGGTAAAGGGCATTCGTGCATTTGCCTGCAGCGAGCCCTATTCCGCTGCAATGGCTAAGCGGCACAACAATGCAAATGTTCTCTGCTTCGGTGCCCGGGTTGTGGGTGCGGAGCTTGCGAAGAGCATTGTGGATGCATACCTGAATGCCGAATTTGAAGGCGGACGTCATGCGGAGCGTGTGGGCATGATTATGGAAATTGAGGCAACGGGAGAGCTGGCTGCTGCAAAGCGGTAAAGTAATACAGACAGTATGCTGAAAGCTTCAGCGCATTTTTAGGTGGACCGGGATAAGAGCAAAGCTGCAGCTGCTTTAAACTTATCCTGGTCTTTTTTATATATATGTTGCATGTCGATTTGGGGATCAAAGAAAAGGAGGTAGAGTGTATGGAAAAAACGGATCCCGGATATCGCAGCTATGTGCAGATTCTTCGTGAAGAGCTGATTTCTGCCATGGGATGTACTGAACCGATTTCTCTTGCCTACGGAGCGGCAAAGGCCAGAGAGATACTGGGAAGGGAACCGGAGAAGGTTCTCGTGGAGGCCAGCGGAAACATCATCAAGAACGTGAAAAGTGTGGTGGTGCCGAATACGGGAGGCTTGAAGGGCATTCAGGCAGCAGCCGCAGCGGGAATCGTAGCCGGTGATGCCGGAAAAATTCTGGAGGTCATTGCTGATGTCACGGATGAGCAGAAAGCAGCCATCCGCAGTTATATGGACAGCCATGAGATTGTGGTCAGGCCGGCGGAGAGTGATGTGGTGTTCGACATCATTCTGACTATGTGGGCAGGGAAGGACACAGTGAAGCTCCGTATATGCGGCTATCATACCAACATTGTACTGATTCAGAAAAATGATGAGGTGTTGATGACGGCGGAAAACAACAGCGAAGCAGGTGGAGCGGCAAGTATGGCGGTGCACAGCGGAATGACCGTAGCGGGTATTCTGGATTTTGCCGAATCCATGGATGTGGAGGATATCCGGGAGATCGTGGAGCGGCAGATCGCTTATAACTATGCCATTGCACAGGAGGGCATGAAGCATCCATATGGCGCCAATGTCGGCAAGGTTCTGAAAAATCACTATGGAGATGATGTGAAGTTTCGGGCCCGGTATATGGCGGCGGCCGGCTCCGATGCCCGGATGAACGGCTGTGAAATGCCGGTGATCATCGTTTCCGGCAGCGGCAATCAGGGCATCACGGCATCTGTTCCGGTGATTGAGTATGCGAAGGAGCTGAAGGTGTCTCATGAACGTCTGCTGCGGGCAGTGACACTCAGCGATCTGCTTGCCATTCATATGAAAACCGGCATCGGCCGTCTCAGCGCCTACTGCGGTGCTGTTTGTGCAGGCTGTGCTGCCGGTGCGGCCATTGCCTGGCTGAACGGAGGGGACCTGCGGACAATCTCGCATACGCTGGTGAATTCTCTGGCAGTTGTCTCCGGCATGGTCTGCGATGGGGCGAAGGCCTCTTGTGCAGCCAAGATTGCAACCTCTGTGGATGCCGGCATTATGGGCTGGCAGATGATAGAGGATGAGCAGCAGTTCTATGACGGCGACGGCATTGTCACGAAGGGCGTGGAGAATACCATCGATAATGTGGGCCGTCTCGGCCGTCTGGGCATGCGGGAAACCGATCGGGAAATCCTGCGGATCATGACCGGGCAGCCGGACCCGCAGTAAGAGCTGCTTGAATTTTAGAGTTATTGTTTAGGGAGATTATTTATGAGTACGAATAAAAAAGGCATGAGCCTTCCTTTGAAGCTGCTGATCGGCATTGCCGTCGGCATTATATGCGGTCTTTTTCTGCCGGAAAAGGCGATGGTGGTTGTGGTAACATTCAAGTATGTCATAAACCAGCTGATCATGTTCTGCGTGCCGCTTATTGTCATTGGCTTTATTGCACCATCCATTACAAAAATGGGATCTAATGCCACGAAGATGCTGCTGGTGGCCGTGATCGCTGCTTATGTCAGTACCGTGCTGGCTACGGCGATGAGTATGATTGCCGGCTACATTCTGGTGCCGCATCTGCCCATTGCTTCCACTATGGAAGGACTGAAGGAGCTGCCGGAGGTTGCCTTCCAGCTGGATATTCCGCAGATCATGCCGGTGATGAGCGCACTGGTGTTTTCTGTGCTCGTTGGACTGGCTGCGGTATGGACCGGCGCAAAGACCGTTACTGTGCTGCTGCAGGAGTTCCAGAACATTGTGCTGAGCGTGGTACAGAAGATTGTTATTCCCATTCTGCCGGTGTTCATTGCGCTGACCTTCTGCGGCCTGAGCTATGACGGCACAATCACGAAGCAGTTCCCGGCCTTTCTGCTGGCCATCGTCATTGTTATGATCGGCCATTATATCTGGATGACCGTTCTCTATGGCTTTGCCGGTGCCTACTCCGGACGAAATGCGCTTGAGGTGGTTAAGCATTACGGCCCTGCTTATCTGACGGCAGTGGGAACCATGTCCAGCGCAGCAACACTGGCAGTGGCACTGGATTGTGCCCGGAAGAGTTCTGTGCTTCGGTCGGATATGGTGGAATTCGGCATTCCGCTCTTTGCAAACATCCATTTGTGCGGATCTGCATTAACAGAGACCTTTTTCGTTATGATTGTTTCCAAAGTGCTTTACGGCGAGCTGCCGAATCCGGGCAGTATGATTCTGTTCATTCTGCTGCTGGGCATCTTTGCCATCGGTGCACCCGGTGTACCCGGAGGTACGGTAATGGCTTCACTGGGACTGATCACAGGCGTTCTGGGATTTAATGCCGACGGTACGGCGCTGATGCTGGCCATCTTCGCGCTGCAGGACAGCTTCGGTACGGCCTGCAACGTAACGGGTGACGGTGCATTGACACTGATCCTTACCGGTTATGCTGAAAAGCACGGTATTGCGCAGCAGAATATCAGTTTGGATCTGTAATCGGCAAGCGGAAAAAGAAGTAAAAAGCAGGGGACCCGGCTATGCCGGGTCCCCTGCGGGCATTTGTCAAGATCTACACAGGAATGTATTTTTCAGGACAGGTTTTTGCTTCCCGCAGTGCTGCGAGGAAGCTCTCCCGGCTGCGGGTGGCAATCAGTGCCTCCGGGAAGTGAATTTCCTCCAGCATGGCAGGAACCGTACGGAAATTGCCGATGTCTGCAGCGATATGGGCATCACTGTTGACGGCAAT
This sequence comes from Oribacterium sp., assembly GCA_963592375.1. GTDB lineage: Bacteria > Bacillota > Clostridia > Lachnospirales > Lachnospiraceae > Oribacterium. The sequence continues at coordinate 15,496 of CAVAXR010000003.1, forward strand.
GGGAACGGAGAGCTCTGCGCACCGTTCTGCGATCCGCCGGCATTTGGCAATGACCTCCGGGCCGCTTTCCATGGAGTGGCCGTTGATTTCGATCAGCCTGTGAAGCTCCTTTGCCCGCAGCAGGATGGGATCGATCTCAATGGGAAGACCCGAACGGCCGATGTGACCGAGCATCAGTACCTTCGGATTTTCCAGCACCCGGAGATAAGCTTCGGTACAGGCAGCCGTGCCGAAGCCCTCCGCAAAGCGAACACCGTGTACGGAGGCAATCACATAGTGCATTTTGGAGGTGACGCGGTCAAAGAGGCTGCGTGCACCGTCGGCATAAGGGTCGCCGACGATGTTGCAGTCGATCGGGATGTCATAGCCGAAGAGGTGCCCCTCCATATCCACGATGTCTGCTTCACAGCCCCGGAGCAGTGTGACGCCCCTCCATTCCTGCGGCCAGATGTGGCAGGTGGAGAGGTACTGGTAGTTCTTTAAGCTCCGGTAATCCGGATAGAGCATATCGGAAAAGTGGTCGGTCGAAGCCAGCAGGGCGAGGCCCGCTTCCTTGGCGGCGCGGACATTTTCCTCAATGGTAGAGTAGGCGTGTCGTGAAAACAGGGTATGGGTATGTGTGTCACAGAGCAGCTGGATAGACAAGGTATCCCTCCTTTTATTTTTCATCGCAGACCTGGAAGATGTAGAATTTCAGGTAGTAGGAATTCTCATCTCCGCTCCAGAGGATCGGGTGGTCGGCGCACTGGGTGCGGAACTCGACCTGGCGCAGACGCTTGTGGGCGCTGCGTGCCGCCTCGGCAATGGTCTTTGTAAACAGCTCCTGGGTCATGAAGTGGGAGCAGGAACAGGTGGCGAGGTAGCCGCCGTCCCGGACAAGGCCGAGACCCTTGCGATTGATCTCGCGATAGCCGTTGATAGCATGCTTTGTCGCTTCACGGGACTTTGTAAAGGCGGGCGGATCCAGGATCACCACATCGTAGCTTTCGCCGGCGGCGAGGAGCTTCGGCAGCTCATCCAGCACATCACATTCCCGGAAGTGTACGGTATCGGAAAGCTGATTCCGTGCAGCATTCGCGCGGGCCTGCTCCACGGCAAAGGCAGAGATGTCCAGTCCGGTGACCTCGGCGGCGCCTGCGATGCCGGCATTCAGTGCAAAGGTGCCCATGTGGGTGAAGCAGTCCAGCACGCGCTTTCCCCGGCAGAGCTTCTGAATTGCGAGACGATTATACTTCTGATCCAGGAAGAAGCCGGTCTTCTGGCCGTTCACCACATCCACGAGATAGTGCACGCCGTTTTCGGTGATTTCCACATTGGTATCGAAGGGGGCTGACAGGAAGCCCTTGAAGCATTCCATGCCCTCCTTTTTCCGCACCGGTGCATCGGAACGCTCGTAGATGCCCCGGATGGAAATGTTGTCGGCTGCCAGTATGCTGACGAGGTCCTCCAGCAGCATCGGCTTCAGTTTATCGATGCCGAGGGCCAGAGATTCCACCACCAGCACATCCTCATACTTGTCCACCACGAGGCCGGGAAGGAAGTCTGCCTCTCCGAAAATCAGACGGCAGGAGCTTGTGTCCACCACAGATTTCCGGTATTCCCAGGCGGCACGGAGCCGGTTCCGGAGAAATTCCCGGGTGATGGGCTCGCGGCTTCGCCGCGACAGCATGCGTACGCGGATTTTGGAGTGACTGTTTATGAAGCCGTAGCCCATAAAAAAGCCGTCAAAGTCCAGCACGGTGAGAATGTCTCCGTTTTCGAAGCTCCCCTCTGTGCGGTCGATTTCATTATCATAGATCCAGGCGCCGCCGGCCTTGATGGTGCGGCCCTCGCCTTTTTTTAAAATTACACTTCCGGATGAAAGCAGTGATTCAGACATAAAACTCCCTTCCTGTAATAGCGGTACGATGCGGAATACGGCCGGAAAAGCGGGCAGAATTCCGGCACTTTGTGTCGGTATGCGGATCAAATCTCCAGGCGAAGCTCCACAGGGCAGTGATCGGAGCCGAAGATTTCCTGACGGATTTCGGCTGCCCGAATGCGGTCCTTCATTTTTTCGGACACCACAAAATAATCAATGCGCCAGCCGACATTTCGCTCACGGGCCTTCGTGCGGTAGCTCCACCAGCTGTATTCGTCCCGGGCATCGGGATGCAGCATCCGGAAGGAATCCACGAAGCCGCTGTCCAGCAGCCGGGAGAACTTGGCGCGTTCCTCGTCGCTGAAGCCGGCGCTCATATGGTTCTTATCCGGATTCTTGAGGTCGATCTCCTCATGGGCCACGTTCAGGTCGCCGCAGAAGACCACCGGCTTCTCCTGATCGAGACGGCAGATGTATTCCCGGAAGGCATCCTCCCAGGACATGCGGTAGTCCAGGCGCCTGAGCTCATTCTGGGAATTGGGAACATATACCGTGATGAGATAAAATGTCGGGAATTCGCAGGTGATGACGCGGCCCTCTTGATCATGCTCCGGAATGCCAAGGCCGTAACGGACAGACAGCGGCTCTTCCTTAGTGAAAACAGCGGTGCCGGAGTAGCCCTTTTTTTCGGCATAATTCCAGTACTGGTGATAGCCGGGCAGGTCCAGTGTGAGCTGTCCGGCCTGAAGCTTCGTTTCCTGCAGGCAGAAAACATCGGCATCCAGTGCGGCGAAGTCCGCTGTGAAATTCTTTCCCATCACGGCCCGGAGACCATTTACGTTCCATGATATCAGTTTTTTCTGCATAAAAATCAAGTCCTGTTAGAAATTAGTATAACGGCTTCCGTGCGATCCCCGGAATGTCTGAGGAAATGCGGATTGAATCAATATTTTCCTAGTATAGGCGAAAATCGAATGCTTGGCAATGGCGGGAAATTCCAGGAAATGCACACGAAATAAATCTTTCATTCATTACAAAAGGAAGGAATTTCTATGCTATAATGATTCAAACACGTTTAAGAAGAGGGCAAGATGTTAGGACTGAAAAAAACAAACGAAAAATATATCTTCAAGGCAGCATCCCGGGCGGAAAAGCTCAGTCTGAACCTGTATAAGGGCGGACGCAGAGTGCGGCAGATCCCCTTTGATCCGAATGAGCGGGTCGGCGACGTGTGGTATCTGGAGGTGTCAGAGCCGCTGGAGGGTTTGAGCTATGCCTATGAGGCCGACGGGCAGATCTTTACAGATCCCAACGGAGTGGTTTTTTCCGGCCGGAAGAAGTTTGGTTCGCTGAAGGATGGACTTCGTCTTCTGACGACAGATATCGAAGAAGCGACCATCGCCATGGAGTCCTCGGAAGACTGGCAGAAGGATCGTCCGCTGGAGATTCCCTATCATGAGAGCGTTATCTATCGCCTCCATGTCCGGGGCTTCACGAAGCACAAGTCCTCCGGACTGGAGCCGGAGCTGCGCGGCACCTTCCAGGGTATCATTGAGAAGATTCCCTATCTCAAGGCGCTGGGCGTCAACTGCCTGGAGCTGATGCCCTGCTATGAGTTCAATGAAATCATGCTGCCGGAGCGGCATCCCGGAGAGGGGCGTGCAGGCGAAGAACGGAAGCCTACCGGGGTGATCAATTATTGGGGCTTCACAAAGGATGCGCTGCAGCTGGCACCGAAGGCCTCCTTTACGAGCGATCACCAGAATCCCCGGAGCGAATTCCGGAAGCTGGTGCTGGCGCTGCACCGGAACGGCATCGAGCTGGTGCTGGACTTTTACTTTACGCGGGAAACGCTGCCGGACTATATCACAACGGTCATGCGCTACTGGCGGATGCAGTATCATCTGGACGGTATTCACCTCATCGGCTATGCGCCCTACAGTGTCATTGCGCGGGATCCGTATCTTTCACGCTTCAAGCTCTGGGCGGACAGCTGGGAGGGCTGCGGTCAGGCACAGTCGGGCGAACGGCGTTATCTCGCGGATTATAACGACGGCTTCCAGAACGATATGCGGCGCGTGCTCAAGGGTGATGAGAGCATGCTGCATACCCTGATGGAGCGCATCCGGCAGAATCCGGGAGATCATGCTTCGATTCAATATATGGCAAATGTCTCCGGCATGACCTTACGGGACGCGCTGAGCTATGATCGAAAGCACAACGAAGACAATCATGAGCAGAACCGCGACGGAACGGATCAGAACTATTCCTGGAACTGCGGCGAGGAGGGGGATACCCGCCGGAAGTCGATCCGGCTTCTGCGCCGGAAGATGTTCCGGAATGCGGTGGTGCTTCTGCTGCTTTCGCAGGGAACACCGCTGATCTCCGCGGGAGATGAGTTCGGTGCAACGAAGAAGGGCAACAACAATGCCTACTGTCAGGATAATGAGATCAACTGGCTGAACTGGGGACTGGCAGAGAAAAACAAGGATATGCTGGAATTCTGCAGAGCCATGATCGCCTTCCGGAAGGCACATCCGGTTTTTCATCAGGCGAAGGAATGCCGGATGCTGGACTATCATCAGGTGGGGATTCCTGATCTCAGCTTCCATGGTGAAAATGCCTGGCGGCCGGATCTTGAGAATTTCCGGCGGCAGCTGGGCGCTTTGTATGCCGGTGAATATGCGGGTGACGAGACCTTTCTGGTGCTGTATAATTTTCACTGGGAAAAGCATGCATTTGCACTGGCGCATCCGCCGCTGGGCAGGCGCTGGGTGCGGATACTGGATACAGCCGCTGAGGAGGTGAACGGCATCCTGCCGGAGCCGGTTTCGCTTTCCGGAGAGCATCCCATGGAAGAGCTGAAGCCGCGTTCCATCGTAGTGCTGCGGGCGGATCGGGATGAGAATTATCATCCGAAGAAGAACAGACATAAGAAGAAGCAGATGCTTGAAAATAATGTAATTCTGGGAGGAAGGAAGAATGACTGACAAGCTGTACAACATAATGAACTGGGCAGATGTTGAAGAGGTAACCTATGCGGAGTCCACGAACCCGAAGCGGATTCTGGGACCGCACCTGGTGGAGGAGGGGCTGCTGATTCAGTGCTTCGTGCCGACGGCCATGGCCATTGATGTGAAGCTGGAGGATAAGCGGTATTCTATGGAGCTCTGCGATGAGGCCGGCTTCTATGCGGTTCTTCTGCCGAAGCAGGACGGATGGGAGACGCAGCTTCCGCAGTATCTCCTGGAGGTTACCTACGACAACGGCAGCACCGAGGAAATGACGGATCCCTATGCGCAGCCGTCTGCCTTTACAGAGGAGGATCTGCTGCGTTTCGCAGCCGGCACACATTACAGCATTTATGAGAAAATGGGTGCGCATCCCTGCAGTGTAAACGGTCAGGCCGGTGTTTCCTTTGCAGTCTGGGCACCGAATGCACTGCGGGTATCTGTTGTGGGTGATTTTAATCTCTGGGATGGCCGCCGGCACATGATGGAAAAGCTGGGAGACAGCGGTATTTTCGAGATTTTCATTCCGAACCTGAAGCCGGGCATGCTGTATAAGTTTGAAATCAAGCGAAACGGAGAGGAGCCCTTCCTGAAGACGGATCCCTACGGCTTTGCCTTTGAGCTGCGCCCGAACACGGCAGCTGTGGTCGCCGACATTAGCAGCTTCTCCTGGACAGACGCGGAATGGGAGGCAAAGAAGCAGGAGGGAAAGCAGAAGGAAGCACCGATGACAGTGTATGAGGTGCATCTCGGTTCCTTTATGCGGAGGCAGCCGCTGATCAACGAGGACGGCAGCGCGGAGACCGGCTCGGAGTTCTACAATTACCGGGAGATTGCACCGCGGCTCGCGGACTATGTGCGTGAGGAGGGATATACCCATGTGGAGCTGATGCCGGTGATGGAGCACCCGCTGGACGAGTCCTGGGGGTATCAGGTGTCCGGTTATTATGCACCGACCTCCCGCTACGGCAGCCCGGAGGACTTCCAGTATTTTGTGAACTATATGCACGAGGCCGGCATCGGCGTGATTCTGGACTGGGTACCGGCACATTTCCCGCGGGATACCTGGGGACTGAGTCAGTTCGACGGCACAGCGCTCTATGAGAATCCGGATCCGAACCGCGCGTCGCATCCGCACTGGGGCACACTGATCTTCAACTATGCCCGCTATGAGGTGAGCAACTTCCTGATTGCGGATGCCTTCTTCTGGGCAGACCGCTATCATGCAGACGGCATCCGTATGGATGCGGTGGCTTCCATGCTGTATCTGGACTACGGACGTCAGGGTGAGGATGCCCCGCGGAATATCTACGGCGGAAATGAGAACCTGGATGCAGTGGAGTTCCTGAAGCACCTGAACAGCCAGTTTAAAAAGCGCTTCCCCGGCACACTGCTGATCGCCGAGGAGTCAACGGCATGGCCGCACATTACATCACCGGTAGAGGACGACGGACTGGGCTTTGATCTCAAGTGGAACATGGGATGGATGAATGACTTCCTTTCCTATATGGAGACGGATCCCTTCTTCCGGAAGAACAATTACAATCAGCTGACCTTCTCGATGATCTACAACTATTCGGAGGATTTCCAGCTGGTATTCTCCCACGATGAGGTGGTGCACGGAAAGCGGAGCATGCTGGGCAAGATGCCGGGACAGACCTTCGAGGAGAAGGCAGATAATCTGCGGGCAGCCTACGGCTACTTCTGGTCGCATCCGGGCAAGAAGCTGATTTTCATGGGACAGGATTTCGGGCAGTACGACGAGTGGTCCGAGGGACAGGAGCTGGAGTGGAATCTGCTGGAGTACCCGGTACATAAGCAGCTGCAGGACTATGTGCGGGACCTGAATGCGCTGTACAAGTCCCATTCGGCAATGTGGCAGCTGGATTATTATCCGGACGGCTTCGAGTGGATCAACTGCAGCTATGCGGATCTGTCACTGCTGGCGTTCATCCGGAGAGGTGAGAAGCCGGAGGATACACTGCTGGTGATCACGAACTTTGACAATATGGAGCATCCGAATTTCCGGGTGGGCGTTCCCTTCTGCTGCAGTGCAAAGGCGATTCTCTGCTCGGATGACAAGAAGTACGGCGGAAAGGGCGGTGTGCCGAAGCGGGAGCACAAGGCGGATGCTATGGAGTGGGATGATCGGGAGTACAGCGTGGAGCTGTCGGTACCGGCCATGTCCACGACGATCTATCAGCTGACACCGCGCAGGCCGGAGCCGAAGAAGGTGAAGGCAGAAACAAAGCCGGAGAAAAAAACCAGAGGCCGAAAGCCGGCAGTAAAGAAGAGTGCTGCGGCTGAAACGCCGGTGAAGGCAGCAGAAAAGACTGTAGAAAAGCCGAAAACAAGAAAAAACACGAAAGCTGAGGCGACAGAAAAGCCGGCGGCCGAAAGCAGGACAGAGGCGGCTGCCGTAAAGAAGCCGAGAGCTGTGCGAAAGACCGCTAAGGCAAAGAAGGCAGAGGAAAACTAAGCAGAAGCAGGAGAGCAAAACAATGAAACAGGCAGGAATATTGCTCCCGGTGTTCTCTCTTCCGGGAAAATACGGAATCGGAACACTGGGACAGGCAGCAAAGGATTTTATTGATCTGCTGAGAGAGACCGGAAATACCATCTGGCAGATTCTCCCCATGGGGCCCACAGGCTTTGGCGACTCACCCTATCAGGCCTTCTCCGCCTTTGCGGGAAATCCCTATTTTGTGGATCTGGAGACGCTGGTGCAGGAGAAGCTGCTGACAGAGGACAATCTGCGGGGACTGGACTTTGGTACGAATCCGGAACGCGTGGATTACGGAAAGCTCTATACGGCGAAGCACACCGCACTGAGAATGGCCTATGAGGCATGGAAGGCAGCAGGCCATACGGCGGAGGAAGCCGTTGCGGCGATCCGCCCGGAGACGATGGACTACTGTGTGTTCATGGCCATTAAGAATGCACATCAGGGCGCCAGCTGGAACGTATGGCCGGAGGATCTGCGGGATGCAGAAAAGAAGGCGGTGGAAGCGTTCAAGGCAGCGCATGCAGACGAAATCGGCTGTCAGGCCTTTGTGCAGATGAAGTTTGATGAACAGTGGAAGGCAGTGCATGACTATGCGAAGCAGCAGGGCATCAGCATCATCGGTGATATCCCTATTTACTGTGCACCGGACAGTGCCGATGCCTGGGCAAACCGGAAGCTCTTTGACTTCGATAAAATGGGAAATCCCAGAAGTATTGCCGGAGTACCGCCCGATGCTTTTTCGGCTACCGGTCAGCTCTGGGGCAATCCGCTTTATGACTGGGCTGCGCACAAGAAGACCGGCTACAGCTGGTGGCTGAAGCGGATGGAGTATTGCTTCGACATGTATGATTCTGTGCGGGTGGATCATTTCAGAGGCTTTGAGGGTTACTATTCCGTGCCCTTCGGGGATGAAACGGCGGAAAACGGTGAATGGCTTCCGGGCCCCGGCATGGCGTTGTTTGCCGCTATGCAGAAGCATTTTGGTACGGAGAAGCTGCCGATCATCGCAGAGGATCTCGGCGTGATCACAGATGAGGTGCGGGAGCTGATTGCGGAGACCGGCTTCCCGGGAATGAAGATTCTGCAGTTCGCCTTTGATTCCGGCGCGGAAAATGCCTATCTGCCGCACAACTTCACGAGTCCCAACTGCATTTGCTACACGGGAACCCATGACAACGATACGCTGCGGCACTGGTTCGACAATCTGCCGGATTGGGAGCGCGACTACATTTACCAGTATACCTCCCGCTCCAACAATGACTGGCGCTTCATGCCGGAGCTGCTGATTAAGGAAGCCATGTCCAGCTGTGCGGATACGGTGATCATTCCGGCGGGAGACTACCTCGAGGTATCGGAGGAGGGCCGGATCAACACGCCGGGCACCAGCGGCACCAACTGGCAGTGGCGGATGAAGGAAAGCGCCTTCTCCGAGCATGAGAAGCAGGTGATGGCGGGCATCAACCGTACCTTCGGAAGATTCCATCAGGCAGAGCTGCCGAAGGAAGAATGCGAAGAACTGGCGGAAGAAAATCAGAACGATGCTGAATAAAAAACCGGGCTGTGTGATGATTCACACAGCCCGGTTCAGTTGATATCAAAGCGGATTATCCGATATATTTCTCAAGGCACACCAGCTGCACGTCCGGAATGCCGTTGAAGACACATGGCACAATGTCGATTTCTTCGTATCCGAGAGATTGATACAGCTTTCTTGCGCGGGCGTTCTTCACATTGGTATCCATACGCAGGGCAAGACAGTGGTTCTGTCTTGCATAATCCTCATAGAATGCCACAAAAGCGCGTCCGTATCCCCGGCCTTTGACCAGCGGGTCCACGACAAGTGTATGCAGCACCATGACCTCGTGGTCTGCAGCCGCATGCTTCCATGCTGCGTCCATGTACTCGGGAACCTGCAGCTGATTGATGACAGCCGCTGCCACCAGCCGGTCAGCATCCTGCATGACGAACAGGTCGCCGCGGCTTAGTGCGGCCTCTGCGGTTGCTCTGACAGGATAAATGCTGCGGATCCATCCGATGACCGCCTGTCCCTGCTCCTCGGCAGTATGGATGCTGTCGTAAATTTCTGCGATGCTGTCGATATCTGTCTTTTGTGCCCTTCGAATTTCCATGCTGCTGTCTCCTGAAGCTTATCCCAGCGAGAAGCTGGCGCTGGCCTGATTGTTTGCGATATCGCTGATGTAGACCTGCAGGCTGTCGCTCTTCATGGCGAAGGTGAATTTGCCGGATTTGTCATCGATCTTCTGGAGATCGGTGGGGCGCAGATTATCGCCGTCACCGTCCACAGCGTAGACAGAGTCAAAATCCAGGCCGGACTGGCTGTCGCTGACCTCAAACTCAATATAGCCGGAGCCGATTACAACCGAATCCTCGTCTACCACTGGCGCTGTGTCATCCAGCAGATTGATCTGAATGTGGGCGCTGTCGGTCATGCCGTTGATGGCCTTGGCAGTGACGGTCATTGTGCCGTTGGTAGAAAGCTCTGCGGTATAGCTGCTGCCGGACTTGGTGAGTTCGACCTCCTGACCTTCAATATTTGCTGTGAGGCTCTTCAACGGAAGCAATGAGTTCACACTGAAGCGGATAGAGGCGGTGCGGTAATCCCGGGTATCCGGATCTGCCGTCTCGATGCTGGGTGCTGCGACCACAAGGAAGAGGATAATGCCGTTGATCAGAAGATATGGGAGCAGGAAGCCGACAAAGAAGGAAAATGCCCGGTTTCCGGTCTTTTTGGAAGCAACAGGACGGCCGTAGGCGTCATAGCGAAGCCGCTGCCGCTGGTTCGGTGAAGCTGAATTTCGATTTGTCATGTATTTACCTGTCCGCCGGAGCAGACTGACCTTTCGTGTGATTAGGACATATGCGCTTCAGAGTATAGCAAAATCCACATTGTCAAGCAAGCATCATCTTTGTTATACTCGGAATACAAAGAGAAGGAGGCAGTATGAGCGAAGAGCTGGAAATGAGCGGCGCAGAGGCCGAAAAGAAACCGGTGAAGAGAACTGTGGTGAGAAGACGTAAGGCGGAGACCGAGTCGGTGCCTGCAGAAAAGAAGCCGCGGGCGGTACGAAGCAAGGCCGGAGAGGGTGCAGCAGCTCCCCGCCGCGGACGGAAGACTGCCGGAGAAGAAGCGAATAAGAACGTGACAGCAGAAAATGCTGCAGAGGCGGCAGCGGAGAATACGACGGCTGCAGAAGTGAAAAAGACGCGGACAAGAAGCACAGCGGGAACGCGGAAAACGACAGCGAAAAGGACGGGTACGCGGCAGAAGGCGACAGCAGAGAAACAGAGTGCGGAAGAGAAGGCCGGGGAAATGACGGCGGAAGCGGCGCCGGATTATGCAGCTGCTGAGGCAGCCGGAGCCGTGAAGCCGACAGTCGAGCAGACAGAGGAGAAGCCTGTGTCTGTCGAAAGCGTTACGGTAGAGGCGGAATTGCCGCTTGATGAGCTTCAGAAGGAGCCGGAAGGTCAGATGACACCGGAGTCTGCGGGAGCTGAATCAGCGGAAGCAGCTGCGGCAGCGGAAGCAGCTTCCCGTCCAACGGCGGAAGGCCCACAGGCAGCGGCAGTATCGGCCGAGCAGAGTACAGCGGCAGCAGAGCAGCCCAGAGCACCGCGGGAGGAGCCGAAATCCATTCGCGGCGTGCTGGAGGTGCTGACAGAGGGCTTTGGATTTATCCGTTCCGAGAACCTGATGCCGGGCGATCAGGACATTTACGTGAATCAGCAGATGATCCGGCGGTATCATCTGCGAACCGGCGATATGCTGCAGGGACTGATCCGCTCGCAGAAGCCGCAGGATCAGAAATACAACGCACTTATTTTCATTGAAAATGTCAACGGGCAGCCGCTCAGCAAGGCCGTTCACCGGCCGGATTTTGACAAGCTGACGCCGATTTTCCCGAATCGCCGGCTGCGGCTGGAGACAGAGGGAGAGAAGAATGCCCTTTCTCTTCGTGTGCTGGATCTCCTGGCACCCATCGGAAAGGGCCAGAGAGGCATGATCGTATCTCCCCCGAAGGCAGGAAAAACCACACTTTTAAAGCAGGTGGCGAAGTCGGTTGTCAAAAACGAGCCGAATATGCATCTGCTGATTCTTCTTATTGATGAGCGTCCCGAAGAAGTAACCGATATGAAGGAAGAGGTGGAAGGCGGCCTGGTGCAGGTGGTCTATTCCACCTTTGACGAAACCCCGGACCACCATAAGCGGGTAGCGGAAATGTGTATCGAACGCGCGAAGCGTCTGGTGGAGCAGGGCGAGGATGTCATGATCCTGCTGGATTCCATTACCCGACTGGCAAGAGCCTACAACCTTGTATGCAACGCCTCCGGCAGAACCCTGTCCGGCGGTCTTGATCCGGCGGCACTTTATATGCCGAAGAGGTTCTTCGGTGCCGCCAGAAACATGCGGGAGGGCGGCAGCCTGACGATTCTCGCCACAGCACTGGTGGATACCGGCTCCCGGATGGACGACGTGATCTATGAGGAATTCAAGGGCACCGGAAACATGGAGCTGGTGCTGAACCGCGAGCTGCAGGAGAAGCGTATTTTCCCGGCCATAGACATTCAGAAATCCGGTACACGGCGGGATGATCTGCTGCTGACAGAAATCGAGCAGCGGGCCGTAGACATTTTCCACCGCCAGACGGCGGATGACAAAAAAGGCGGTGCGGAGGAGGTGCTGAACCTCTTTGCGCGGAGTCAGAACAATACGGAGCTCTGCGAATTTGTTGTGAACGGCCGCGCACCGGCCCGGAAGCCCCAGCAGACAACGGGCAGCAGTCTCTCGACGAATGGAAAGAATATCCTGGTGAAGGTCAATCGCATGAACGGAAAGTGATGCGGCGATCGGCTGCGGGTGCGAAAAATTCCCGGCAGCCGTGAAAATGACTTGATTTCTCTTATGCTTTATGGTAAGGTGACATGGATTTGCGGCTGCGGAAGTGCAGTCGTGCAGCGAACACCAAGCGGCAGCAGGCCGCGAGCTTACATGGTTGGAAACCATGGGGAAAGAGGTAAACATGAGAGAGGGTATTCATCCTAAGTACTATCAGGCAACTGTTACCTGCAACTGCGGTAACACATTTGTAACAGGTTCCACAAAGCCTGAGATTCACGTCGAGGTTTGTTCCAAGTGCCATTCCTTCTACACCGGCGCACAGAAGTCTGCTTCTGTTAAGGGACGTATCGATAAGTTCAACAAGAAGTTCGGTCTTCAGTAAAAGGGACTTGTACAGAGGGGAATCTGCGAATTGCAGATTCCCCTTTTTGCTATCGAGTTCAGCCCATGGGATAATAGAAAGGAAAACTATGTCAGAAAAGCAGATCTACAGCGGTATCGGGGGACAGGCCGTCATAGAGGGCATCATGATGAAGAACGGCACCGCCTATTCCGTAGGCGTTCGGAAGCCGGACGGCAGCATAGAGGTAAAGAAGGAGGAGTACGTCTCGCTGACAGATCGTTATCCTGTCCTGAAGCTGCCGCTTATCCGCGGCGTATTCTCCTTTGCAGATTCCATGATCCTCGGCATGCGCTGCCTGAGCTACAGCGCGTCCTTTTTTGAAGATGACGAGGACACGGAGCCGGGCCGCTTCGAGCAGTGGCTGGACCGGGTCTTCGGTGAAAAGGTGGAGGCTGTGCTGAGCTCCGTGGTGATCGCCTTTTCCTTCATCGCGGCGCTGCTGATCTTTGTGGTATTGCCCACCTTTCTGCTGAGCTTTCTGAAGCCCTTTGTGCCGTCGGAAACGGCCATTGCCTTTTTGGAGGGCGTGCTGCGGGTCCTGATCTTCATTGTCTATGTGAAGCTCATTTCCCGCTCGCGGGACATTGCGCGAACCTTCCAGTATCACGGCGCGGAGCATAAATGCATCAACTGCGTGGAGCATGGCCTGCCGCTGACGGTGGAAAATGTTGCCGCCTCCTCGAAGGAGCACAAGCGCTGCGGCACCAGCTTCATCGTCTATGTGATGCTGATTTCCATTCTTCTGTTCATGATGATACGCTTCGATGTGCTCTGGATGAAGGTGCTGTCCCGCCTCGTGCTGATTCCGGTGATCGCCGGCGTGAGCTATGAGGTGCTGCGGCTTGTCGGCACCCGGGACAATTTTCTGACGCGGCTTCTCTTTATCCCCGGCATGTGGATGCAGGGGCTTACCACCAGCGAACCGGATAACGAAGAGATTGAGGTGGCCATTGCCGCTGTGGAGGCTGTATTTGACTGGAGAAAGTTTGAGGAAGAGCATTTTGGAAGAGGATAATGTCTTCGGGCCGGAGATGCCGCATCTTAGTCTCCGGGAGCTTCTGAACCGGAGCGCGGCGCTGCTGGCACAGGCTGGCATAGAGGACGCACGTTTCGATGCGCGTCAGCTGCTGATGGCGGCGCTGTCGATGGATACAGCGCATTTTCTGCTGACGGAGCGTCAGAGTCTGCAGGAGCTGTTTCCGGCAGAGGAAGCGCGGCGCAGCCGGTGTGCATGCTGGCTTCAGTACCTTCACCGGCGTCTGCAGCGGGAGCCGCTGCAGCAGATTCTTGGAGAAACCGAATTTTACGGTCTGCCTTTCAAGGTGACAGCTGATGTGCTTTGCCCACGGCAGGACACGGAAACGCTGGTGGATAAGGTGCTTTCCGATTATAAAAATGTGGACAAACAGAGCCTGGCGCTGCTGGATCTCTGTACCGGCTCCGGCTGTATCGGCATCAGCCTCGCGAAAATCGGCGGTTTCGGACGCGGACTCTGTGTGGATATCTCGGAGAAGGCGCTCAGCGTGGCGCGGGAAAATGCGGAGAGGATTCTGGGGCCGTGCGGACAGCTCGCCTTTCAGCAGGGAGACCTGTTTTGCGGGGTGCGTGATTATTTAGAGGCGAAGGCATTGGCCGGATTTGACGTGATCGTATCCAACCCGCCGTATATCCGAAGTGAGGTGGTGGACACGCTGGAGCCGGAGGTGCGGGACTATGAGCCGCGAATCGCGCTGGACGGCACGGCAGACGGTCTGCACTTTTACCGGAGAATTGCGGGAGAGGCCATGGAATACCTGCTGCCGGGCGGAGGACTGTACCTCGAAATCGGTTATGACCAGGGGGCGGCCGTGCGGGCGCTGCTGGAGCAGAATGGCTTTTCCGGTGTGACGGTGCTTAAGGATTACGGCGGCAATGACCGCGTGGTGACGGGGAGAAGGAAATAAGGATGTTTGAAAATCTTGAGGATATGAGAAGGCATTATGAGGAGCTGATGAAATCTCTCACGATGCAGGAAATCGTTTCGGATATTGCGAAGTACCGGAAGCTGATCCGGGAGCAGGCGGAGCTGGAGCCGATTTACAAGGCCTATCTTTCGTTCCGGCAGGCGGAGCAGAGCGAGAAGGATGCACTGGATATGCTGTCCGGGGAGAATGACCCGGAGCTTCTGCAGATGGCGAAGGAGGAGCTTGCGGCAGCGAAGAGTGAGCAGGAGCGTCTGACGCAGGAAATCCGCCTGCTGCTTCTGCCGAAGGATGAAAATGATGACAAGAATATCATCATGGAGATCCGCGGAGGTGCCGGCGGCGAGGAGGCGGCGCTTTTTGCGGCGGAGCTTTATAAAATGTATACAAGCTATGCCGAGCGGCGGGGCTGGCGAACGGAGCTTGCTTCCTTTAATGAAACAGGACTCGGCGGCTTGAAGGAAGTGGTCTTCATTGTGAACGGACAGGGCGCGTACTCGCGGCTCAAGTATGAGGCCGGTGTGCACCGGGTGCAGCGTGTGCCGGAGACGGAGAGCGGCGGACGGATCCATACCTCTACCGCAACGGTTGCGGTGATGCCGGAGTCTGAGGATGTGGACGTGGAGATCAATCCGGCGGACATTCGCATGGAGGTATTCCGTTCCTCCGGCGCCGGCGGACAGCACATCAACAAGACCTCTTCGGCGGTCCGGCTGATTCATGAGCCCACCGGCATGGTGGCGGAGTGTCAGGAGGAGCGCTCGCAGGTGCAGAACCGGGAGAAGGCCATGCGATTGCTTCGTGCAAGACTTTATGAAATTGAGTATAATAAAAAGCACGAGCAGGAGGCCCAGGAAAAGCGTTCCCAGCTGGGCAGCGGCGACCGTTCCGAGAAGATCCGGACCTACAACTTCCCGCAGGGAAGAGTGACGGATCACCGGATCAAGCTGACGCTGTACAGTCTGGATGCGATTCTCGAAGGAGATCTCGATCAGGTGATTGACCCGCTGATTCAGGCCTCCCAGGCGGAGAAGCTCGCGAAGCTGGAGACAGTTTAAGCTGAACGAATGGGGTAAAGATGGCAGAGACAGAAAAAATTCCCAGAAAAAGAGGCAGAGCGGTTCATGAGAGACGGAAGCGCTCGAAGGCGCCGGTCATACTGGCGGTGATCGCACTGATCGTGCTGCTGGACATCATCGGCGGCACCGTCTATGTACGGACATACATGCCGACGCGAGAACAGGCAGATCTTTCTGAGTACTTCGATGTGGCGGGCGACAATGTACAGGTCTATCTCAACAACGAGAAGCAGCGAACCGAAAAGGATTATCTTGTCATCGGGCGCTATCAGGACGGACATGTCTATCTTCCTTATGATTTTGTGCTGCGTGCGCTGAACCGGCGCTTCTACTGGGATGCGGAGCTGACGGCATTTCTCTATGCAGAGCCCACGGAGCTTCTCGTTACACGGGCGGAGGACCGGCTGGCTGACGGCAGTCCGGCTTTTATCACGGAGGGCGACAAGCACTATCTCAGCGCGGACTGGATCGCGGAGCATACGGCGCTCTCGTTCCGGCAGTACACCGACGGCGAGTACAAGCGAATCTTTCTCTATAATGCAGCCGATGAGACAACAACGGCGAAAATCACACGGAAGGAAGCCGTACGGCTGAAGGGCGGCGTGAAGAGTCCGGTGCTGACGACGCTGCCGGCGGATTCTCAGGTGACCGTTCTCGAGACAATGGACAAGTGGACGAAGGTGGTGACGGAGGACGGCTTCATCGGTTATCTTCGGAACAGCCGGCTTTCGGAAAAGGAAACCAGCCGGCGCAGCTTCAGCTGCACGGAGCCGGAATATACACACATTCTTTCGGATTCGGAGATCACACTGGGCTTCTGGCAGGTGACGAACCAGAGCGCGAATGCTGCGCTGCCGGAGGCTGCGGTAAATGCTTCCGGCCTCACGGTGCTGGCGCCGACCTGGTATGCGCTGACCGCGGCAGACGGCAGCTTCCGGGATCTGTCATCCCAGGCGGCCGTGGCGCAGGCACACGCGGCGGGACTCAGGGTCTGGGCGACGGTTAATAATTTTGATGCCGGAGACATTGACGAAGCAGAGCTGCTGCCGAAAAGAAGTGCCCGGGAGAAGCTTATCAGCGGACTTGTGGAAAGCGCGCTGGCAGCGGGACTGGATGGACTGAACATTGATTTCGAGCTGATTCCGGAGTCTCTGGGCCGGGACTATGTGGAGTTCATGCGGGAGCTGTCCATTGCCTGCCGGAATGCGGGCCTGGTGCTTTCTGCGGACTGCTATGTACCGTATAATTACAACAGCTATTATGACATTGAGGAGCTGGGCGTGTACTGCGACTATGTGGTCATTATGTGCTATGATGAGCATTACAGCGGCTCCGAGACGGCCGGCTCCGTGGCCTCCATTTCCTATGTGGACAGAGGCATTCAGGAGGCCGCTGCCGTGATTCCGAAGCAGCAGGTTATCATTGCACTGCCCTTCTATACGAGGGTGTGGATCACCGCGGCGGATGGCAGCCTCCGCAGCGACGCTATGGGCATTGCGGCGGCGCAGAGCTGGATCAGCCAGAAGGGACTGAGCCTCAGCTGGGATGAAGCAGCAGGGCAGAATTACGGATACATCGAGGACAGCGACGGCCGGAAGGAAATCTGGATGGAGGATGCGGATTCGCTCAGTCTTAAGCTGCAGCATGTGCGGGAGGCCGGCGTGGGCGGCACCGCCTACTGGAAGCTGGGACAGGAGCCGGCGGAGCTTTGGCCGACGCTGATGACAGCCGGTACAGAAAATGCTGCCGGTGCGCAGTGAAAGCGACAGAAATGAAGCCGGCAGATCGGTGAAAAAACAGCATAGAGCAATCTGGCGAGGGAAACGCTTCCATCAGCGTTTCTCCGGCATCACAACATGGGGGAATGCAGGAATGGAAACAATCGTAAAAGGAATGGATGGCATTGAGGAGGCCGCAGCAATCATCCGACAGGGCGGATTGGTGGCTTTCCCGACAGAAACGGTGTACGGGCTGGGCGGCAATGCCCTGGATCCGGAGGCCTCAAAGCGGATCTATGCGGCGAAGGGAAGACCCAGTGACAATCCGCTGATCGTGCATGTGGCGGATATGGAAGGCGTGCGGCCGCTGGTTTCCGCAGTGCCGGAGAAGGCAGAGAAGCTGATGAGGGCCTTCTGGCCCGGCCCGCTGACGATCATTCTGCCGCGGGCGGAGACGGTGCCGCTGGAGACCACCGGCGGGCTGAATACGGTGGCGGTGCGCTGCCCGGAAAACAAGCTGACGCTGGCCTTTATCAAGGCGGCGGGACTTCCTATTGCGGGTCCATCTGCCAATACCTCCGGCAAGCCTTCGCCCACGGAGGCGCTGCATGTATATCATGACCTGAACGGCAAAATCGACATGATACTGGATGACGGGCCGGTGGGCATCGGTGTGGAATCCACCATCATTGATCTGACAGGGGAGAAGCCGACGCTTCTGCGGCCAGGTGCGGTCACGCTGGAGGAGCTGGAGGCTGTGCTGCAGGAGAAGGTGGAGATTGATCCGGCCATCATCGCCGGCGGGGTGCAGGAGGGAATCCGTCCGAAGGCACCGGGTATGAAGTACCGGCATTATGCGCCGAGCGGGGAAATGATGCTGGTGACGACAGAGCCCATGAAGGCACTGGATTATGAGGGCTCCGAGGACATGCTGCAGAACGAGTATCACCGTGTGGCGAACTATATTGCCGGAGAGACGGAGATCGCTGTGAAGGAGGGCCACCGGGTCGGCATTCTCTGCTGCGAGGAGAGCCGCAGTCAGTATCGTGTGCGCTACGGCGGCCAGCCGGTCAAGCTGCAGGTGCTGGGTTCCCGGAAGGATCCGCTGTCCATGACGCATAATCTGTTCCGCCTGCTGCGGCAGTTTGACCAGGACGGCGTGGATATGATCTTTGCAGAGAGCTATTCGGACCGTGGTGTGGGCTTCGCGCTGATGAACCGGCTTCGGAAGGCCGCCGGAATGCGGGAAATTGTCATCGAATAAAAGGAGCTGCAGAATGGGGCGGCGCCGACATTTGCATCGTCCTGAGGGATGCGGGAAAGGAAAATGAAATGAGCGAGAGCGGCAAGAGAGAGGACTATATCACCTGGGAGGAGTATTTTATGGGTGTGGCGGAAATGTCTGCCCGCCGGTCGAAGGATCCCAGCACGCAGGTGGGAGCCTGCATCGTATCCAGAGAGAACAAGATTCTGTCCATGGGCTACAACGGCTTCCCGAAGGGCTGCTCGGACGATATCTTTCCCTGGACGAAGATTCATGAGAAGGACGATCCCTACAATGCGAAGTATTTTTATTCCACCCATGCGGAGCTGAATGCCATTCTGAACTATCGCGGCGGCTCGCTGGAGGGTGCGAAGATCTATGTGACGCTCTTCCCCTGCAATGAGTGTGCGAAGGCACTGATCCAGGCCGGCGTGAAGACGCTGATCTATCGGGAGGATAAGTACCGGGACACACCGGCGGTGAAGGCCTCCAAGCGGATGCTGGATGCAGCGGGGGTGCGGTATTATCAGTACCAGCCGAGCGGACGGAAGATAGAGCTGGAGCTGTAGGGTGCCGGCATAAGCTTTATGCAGGCTCCGGCTTATGCCGGAGTCATGCGCATCGGGATCATGCGGAAGGAGGCGAGCGTACATGTTTACAGACGAGAGCGATGAGGCCCGGGAAGCGCGGGTACGGGAAATCATGGCGCGGCTGGACGCCTGCTACGGTGCAGAGCCGCCGATTTTCCTGAGGAGCGAAAATCCCTGGCAGCTGCTGTTTGCAACCATCCTCAGTGCCCAGTGCACGGA
>CAVAXR010000004.1:0-32359 GCA_963592375.1 Oribacterium sp.
GCAGAAGACGTACCAGGGCGCGCGGATCATGGCCGAGGGCGGCCGGTACAAGGGGAAGGACGACAGTTTGCAGCTGATGTATCCTGTGGACGCAACGGCGACGGACTGGATCAAGGCACTTCTGTTTGGCCGGTCCGGTGTGAATGAGGAAGGCACATACTGGGCAAGCGGTGAAAAGGCGCTGAGCGCAAAGCAGACGGCGCTGTATCAGGCACTGCGGGAGCGCGGTGCAGACAGCCGGGAGGTCTATGAAACGATCCTGGGCTGGCGGGACATTGCCAACGATGCGGAGCTGGACAGCGCGGAGCGCGGGCGGAGAGAACGCGCACTTCTGCGGCAGGCGGATCTGACGGATCAGGAGAAGCTGGAGATGTTCCGGGGACTTGCCAATGCGGACAGCAGAAGCGAGGACTTCCGGGCGATCATGGAGACCGGGGTCAGCTTCAGCCGGACGATGGACATCTTCGACGCATACAAGGAAGTGGACGCGCAGGAGATGACTGCGGGAGAAAAAGCCACAGAGTTTGCTGCCTTGGTGGACGGCCAGGGCTTCAGCGCAGAGCAGACAGGGACGATCAAGGACGTGCTGAAATATTTCAGCATGGTGCCGGCGGAAGCGAAGCGGTACGAAAAATTCACAGACGCGGGACTGGGCATTGAAGCGGCGGAGCGCATGACTAAGGCGCTGGCGGCGCTGGAACCGGAGGAAGGCAAGGAGAACGTCAGCGTCAGGCAGCAGTACAAGGCGGTGCTGGACAGTGATCTGACGGACGATGACAAGGCCGTCGCCATTGGAACGCTGATGGATTCAACGGACGAATACACGGAGAAAGGCGAGCTGAGCCAGTGGGGCAAGTTTAAAAAGGTCCTGGATTCCGGGCTGACGCTGGAGGACTGGTATGACATGTACACGGAAGAGCAGCTGGACAACTTCTGCCGGTACATGGACGAGGGGATCAGTGGCGAAGCGGCCATGCAGACGGCGGAGGCGCTGGACGAGCTGAAGGACCAGTACGAAGGAACGGACGAGAATCCGAAGAATATTGAGAAATGGCGGACCATTGCGCTGCAGCCCTATGACGAGTACACGAAGAGCATGGTTCTGGAAACAATGATGGACGAAGGGCAGTATGCCAAGTACAGTATCGCAAGAGATTACGGCATCGTTACGTATAAGTACATTTCAGCACTGGAAACGGCGGACGCAAACGGGAACGGAAGCGTTACACAGGCGGAAGCAAAAAGCGCGGTGGACGGAATCGAGGGACTGAGTACAGAGCAGAGAGCGGCCCTGTGGCAGCTGATGAACAAGAGCTGGAAGGCGGCGAAGAATCCATACAGCGCAAGCGTGGGACAGAAGGTGTACAATAGCCAGCATTAACAGAAAGAGAGCCGTCTGAAAAGGCGGCTCTCTTTGCGTTTTTGGGGTCTGCACTCTACTAATCCGGGGATTGACACATGTCTGCGATCCGGAATAGAATAAGCGCAAGAACGCGCAAAGGAGAAACGGGGCATGGAGAAATTCAAGCGGTTTCACCATCTGACACGCACAGACAGGCTGAAAATTGAACAGATGCGAAATGGCTGCGGGAATACAGGAGATCGCGGACGCGCTGCGCGTCAATTACACGACTGTATACAGGGAATTGAAACGTCCGGGCGTGATGTATGCGCACCTGAATGGTGACTATACCACAGATCAGCGGTACTCTGCCGACATTGCACAGCAGCAGTATGAATGGGGGAAGGGTGCAAAAGGAAGGCCCATCAAACTGGGCAATGACTTTGAACTGGCGAAGTATATCGAGAATAAGATCGCGGACGAGGGACGCAGCCCTGCGGGAGCATTGATGGACATGGAACTGGAGGGGAAGAATTTCTCCGTGCGCGTATGTGAGAAGACGATCTACAACTACATTGCAAGCGGTGTGTTTCTGCGCATCACGAACAAAGACCTGCCGATGCATGGGAAGAGCAAACGGAGCTACAATAAGGTACGCGCTGCCGCCAGACCATCGGCGGGGGAAAGCATTGAACACAGGCCGGAGCATATCAACAGCCGGGAGGAGCCGTTTCACTGGGAGATGGACACGGTGAAGGGCAAGCAGAAGACGAAGAAATGCGTGCTGGCGTTGACGGAGAGACAGAGCCGCCATGAGATTACGCTGCCCATGTACGGTGCGACTATGGAGAACGTGGTAGCGGCGCTGAACGGACTGGAGCGGAAGTATGGGGCGATGTTCAGCAAAATCTTCCGCAGCATCACCGTGGACAACGGCAGTGAGTTTTCCGACTGCGAGGGTATGGAGACATCCATCTACGGCGGGAAACGGACGAAGATGTATTACTGCCATCCATACAGCAGCTATGAGCGCGGCAGCAACGAGAACCAGAACAGGATGTTCCGGCGGAAGTTTCCGAAAGGGACGAACTTCGATGAGGTGCCGGACGAGGAGATCATCGCGGCGGCGGACTGGATGAACAACTACCCACGAAAAGTGTTGGGACGGAAGACGGCTGACATTGTGTTCAATGAACATCTTGCACAAATCATGGCGTAAAAGTTTGGCTATTTTTTAAACCGAAAATCTTGCATTAAGTGTTGCATTTTGCGCAGGCAACCTGTAAAATATATTGCAAGAAGAACTTAAACGGTTCGACTTGCAATATTTTTTTATACCCGGAAGGGCGAGAGGAGGGAGCAGGACGTGAGTGCAGAGCGGAAGATCAGATATATAGACGATGAGAAACGAAAGACAATCGCAAGACTGTACGCCAGCGGCGTGAAGGTGCCGGAGATCGCGGAAGCGATTGATGCGCATGAGACATCCGTATACCGGGAACTGCAAAGAGGCATGACGGACAAGCTGGATGCCAACGGCAGATTCGCCTACGACATCGACAAGGCGCGGCTGGATGCGGCACGGGCAAGAGCGAACAAGGGCAAATTCAAGGGTGTGGGCAGTGACGGACGCTGCAGGAGCCATCGCATGGCACAGCGAATGGAGGAGGAGTGAGATGAAAGGCCGGGACAAATGTCTGGAAGACTTGGTGGCGCTGATTTGGGGACGGCTGGCGGCGCTTGGGCTGAATAACGGCGATCTTGCGAAGGAGCTGGGCGTTTGCAAACAGACGGTATCACGCTGGAAGAAGAACCCGAAAAAGTGGTTCACCGTAGAAGACCTTCTGACAACGTGCAGGACACTGAACATTCCGCTGGAGGAACTCCGGGCGGTGATTCATTACTGAGGAGGGGCCGATGACACAGACGGAACGGATCGGACGGCACTTGGATGTGTTCGGGAGCATTACACCGGCTGAGGCTCTGCAGGAATACGGCTGTATGCGGTTGGCGGCGCGGATTTCCGATCTGCGCAAAACCGGCGTTCCGATTGAGCGGGAGATGGTGTCCGGGAAGAACAAATTCGGAGAGACAACGCATTTTGCAAGGTATAAAAAGACCGCCTCCAGTGAACGAACACTGAAGACGGCCAATGGATGAAAACAGGAGAATCGTTTTCATCCCTCATTATAGCGAAGGAGGGCGAAAAGTCAATGGATATTTTGGAGCATCCGGCCATTGCCAGAGCGCAGGCAGAAGGCTATCCCGAACAGCCGCACATTCTTTACTGCTCCAAATGCGGCGGGGAGATTTATTCCGGCGAGGAATACGGCACATATTACGAGGAAATTCTTTGTTCCGACTGCATCGAGGCAAAATGGAACGAGCTGACGGTCAGTGAAAAATTCCTGTTTCTTGGGTATGAGGTGGAGACGGCATGACACTGTACGAAATAGATGCGCGGATGGAAGGCTGGGAGCCTGACGTGGACATCGAGACCGGCGAGGTGACGAACTTCGCGGAGCTGGATGAACTGAAACTGGCGAAGGACGAGAAGGTCGAAAACATTGCGCTGTGGATCAAGAATCTGCGGGCCGAGGCAATGGCGATCCGGGACGAGGAGACACGACTGGCAGAACGGCGCAGATGGAAAGAACAGAAGGCAGATCGGCTTGAGGATTATCTCAGTGATGCGCTGACCGGCGAGAAATTTGAAACGGCGCGGGTCAAAGTGCAATGGACAACGAGCAAGAGCGTGGAACTGGACGAAGCGTTTACGGCATGGGCGGCAGAGAACAGGCCGGAACTACTGACGCAGAATCCGAGACCGAACAAAGTGAAAATCCGAAAGGAACTGAATGAAGGGCAGGACATTGCTTTCGCGCACATGATTGAGCGGAAGAACATCCTGATTAGGTGATGAGATGAGAGCATTTCGTTTATTGAAAGAATCGGAGATTGAGTGCCGGGTGGCAGAGATCAGCAAAAGCGGGAACGGTCTCACACTTCTGCTCTACAAAACGGCGCGGACGGATTCGGCGCTTCTGGACGAGGCTGTCGGCCCGGAGCGGTGGCAGAACGACTTCCGCACCATAGACGGCAAGCTCTACGGCGGGATCGGCATTAAATTCAATGAATGGCTGTGGCGGTGGGACTGCGGAACGGAGTCCAATATGGAGGCCGAGAAGGGTCAGGCATCGGACGCATTCAAGAGAGCGGGCTTCAAGTGGGGCATCGGCGCGGAACTGTATTCCGCACCACGCATCTTCATTCCGGCAGAGAAATGTCAAATCAAGGAGTACAACGGCAAGTACAAGTGTTATGACAGCTTCGGTGTCGAGCGGATCAAATACGATGATTCCCAGAGCATCAGCGCACTGGCGATTCTGAACTACTCCACAGGAAAGAGGGCGTTCGTATGGCAGAGAACGAGCTAATCAACGAGATTGGGCTGAAATGTCAGCTTCTGGACGTGGCGATTACACAGTTGAAGAAGCGCGGAATCGAGCTTGCGAAGGCAGAACGGGAATACAAAGTGGCGCTTGCCAAGCGCATCCTCGATGAGCGCGAGAAAGGGACGCCGGTGACGATCATCGGTGACCTTTGCCGAGGCAGCCGGGAAATCGCGGAACTGCGGTTCAAGCGTGACTGTGCAAAGACCGTATACGAATCGGCGCAGGAGGCCATCAATGGCTACAAGCTCCAGATTCGCATGATGGACAGCCAAGTCTCACGGGAATGGGAGCGGGCGTGAAGACGATCCAATCCAAGAGAGCGAGAGCGTGCAGCATTTCAAAGCGCGTGAAGGACAAAGTGTGGGAGCGGGACGGCCATCAATGCATCTGGTGTCATAGCTTCCACGCCGCTCCAGAGGCCCACTACATTTCCAGAGCGCGTGGGGGATTAGGATGTGAGGAAAACATTCTGACGCTGTGCAGACGCTGTCACGGCCTGTACGATCAAGGCACAAGGGAGATGCGCGAACGAATGAAGGTTGTGTTCCGGGCATACTTGCGATCCAAGTACCCGGCATGGGACGAAAATGAATTGATTTACAGGAGGAACGAAAAGTGCTGAATCATATCACTCTGATGGGCCGGTTGACCGCTGATCCGGATTTGAAGCGCACGCCGGGCGGCACGCCGGTAACCCAGTTTACACTGGCGGTGGAGCGGGATTACAAATCCGGTGAGGAGCGGCAGACGGACTTCATCGACATTGTTGCATGGAGAGGCACAGCGGAATTCGCGGTGAAGAATTTCAGCAAGGGCCGCATGGCTGCGGTGACTGGCCGGCTCCAGATCAGAGACTGGACAACGAAGGACGGAGACAAGCGCAGGAGCGCGGAGATTGTTGCAGACAGCATCTACTTTGCCGACTCCAAGCGGAAAGAGGAGGAAGTCAAGCCGGCTGACTTTAAACCGGTTGAAGTGATGGACGAAACCGATGACGATCCTGACCTTCCGTTTTAAGGGAGGATCGTCATGCCGAACAGAATCATAAAAGAGAGCATCTGCACAAGCGAGAAGGTTGCGGCGCTTTCGGATTTTGAGTTTCGGCTATGGATCGGACTGATTACGCAGGCAGATGACGCGGGGCGCGGAGATGCCCGCGCCGCCGTGATCAAAGGTCGCGTTTTCCCATTGCGGGACACGGTTACGATCAAAAGCATATCTGGCAGTCTTCACGCGCTGGAGCACAATGGCCTGATTCGCCTCTACACGGTAGGCGGCAAATTGATCTATTGCTTTCCACACTGGACTGAACACCAGAGAGTGCGCGACTGTAAGCCTAAGTACCCAGCACCAGAGGAAGCGGACGAGTTGCGGCAATCTGCGGCGAGTTGCGGCGAGTTGCGGCAATCTGCGGCGAGTTGCGGCGAGTTGCGGCAATCTGCGGCGAGTTGCGGCGAGTTGCGGCAATCTGCGGCGAGTTGCGGCGAGTTGCGGCAATCTGCGGCGAGTTGCGGCGAGTTGCGGCAATCTGCGGCGAGTTGCGGCGAGTTGCGGCAATCTGCGGCAATCTGCGGCCTTAATCCAATCCAATCCAGAATCCAATCCGAATCCAATCCGAAGTATTGCGCAGAGCCGGAACCCGTCTCCGCGCCAGCCGTCATCACGCTTTTGCTGAATGACGGGACGAAATACGGCATTTCGGACGCGGATATTGCGGAGTGGGCGAAGCTATACCCTGCTGTGGACGTGATGCAGGAGCTGCGGAACATGGCGGGATGGTGCGAAGCAAATCCGAAAAAGCGCAAGACACGCACAGGCATTCGTGCATTCGTGAACAAGTGGCTTGCGCAGGAGCAGAATGCCGGAGGCAGACCGCAGAGCAGAGGCCGGGCAAAGCCCGTGTATGGGTGCAATCAGACTTCCGGGCCGTCACAGGCCGAGCTGGAGGAGATGCAGCGGTTTCTGGCCGAGATCAGCGAGGGCTGAGAGATGCGAGGATTTTTCAAGTGCTGCAAGGACTGTGAGAAGCGTTTTCCGGGGTGCAGTACATCCTGCGAGAGCTATGCCGCCGCCAGAGCGAAGCATGACGCGGCAGAGAAGGCGCGGAAGGCCGATAACGCAGCGGAGCGTGCGCTTCTGGATGTCCGAGTGGGCAAGACGAAAAGCGGTGGACGATGATTGAATTTGACATTCCGTATCCGAAGAACAAGGCTGCGTACTGCAAGCGGTACGGACTGAATGCCTATTTCGCCGGGATGCATTGGGCGGCGCGGAAGAAGAACGCAGACGAGATGCACGATGTGGTGCATTGCATACTGGCCGCGCAGGGCATCCGGCGCAGGGTATTTGAGAAGCCGGTCAGAATTACATTCTGGCACAAGACGAACATGGACATAGACAATCACGCAGTGATCGAGAAGCTGATCGTGGACGCGCTGAAGGGCTGGCTGCTGGAGAATGACGGCAAGAAGTGGTACAGGGAGCGCGTGAGCCGGTTTCATGATGCGGACTGCGTGCGGGTGAGAATCGAGGAACTGGATGAAAAGAAAGACAGACGAACTGATCTGCGTGACGGCGCTGGTGCTTCTGGGGCTGATCGTGCTGATTGCAACGTGCGGCAGAGTGGAAGCGGCAGACGCAGTGAAACTTCCGGCAAACGTGATCGAGATCGTGGAGCCGGTGGAGCCGGTGGAGCCGGTGGAGCCGGTGCTCCCAAAGGGGTACAGCGTGCCGATCCGGGAGGAGTACGCGCCGGAGCAAAACCCGGAAAAAGCGGAGCAAAACGATGAGAACACGCAGGACGGGCTTGTGTATCTGGGCAAGTTTTACGTGACCGGGTATGACGCGTGCGCAAGCTGCTGCGGCAAGACGGACGGCATCACGGCAAGCGGGGCAAAGGCAGTTGCAGGAGCAACGTGCGCGGCAACGCTGCCGTTCGGCACGAACCTGTACATCGAGGGCATCGGTGTCCGGCAGGTGCAGGATCGCGGGGTAAGTGATGGGTGCGTGGACATTTTCTGCGGGGATCATGCAGAGTGCTACGCCATGACAGGATGGTATGACGTGTGGGTGGTGGAATCATAAATGCCCTATGTGATGAAAATTGAGCGGTGTATCTGCTGTGACCATGAGCCGGACGGCGGGGACAGCGTGTACTACGGAATGCCGCAGTTGAAGGTCTGCGGCGGCGGGCCGACTACGTACTACGAGGCATTCTGCCCAAATTGCGGACGCGGTGGTTTCTTTCAGCACAAAAGCGCATACAAGGCGCTGAAATGGTGGAACGCGCTGCAGGAAGGGCTGAGACGCGCAGAAAAAGGCTTTTTCGCGGATGGAGGGACATCTGATGGCTGACCGCTACATCAGCCGGGAATGGCTGGAAAAGGCACTGAACGACTACAGGGACAAGCGGTGCTGGAACACAGAGGAGCTGGACGTGGAAACCATCGGACGCGTGCTTGACGTGATGGAGAACGTGATCAAGCGTGCGCCGGAGATCGGCCCGCGCAAGCTGTGCAGTAAGAAGCTCAATGCGATGGAAGCGGCGCTGTGGGCGCAGAAGCGGTTTCTGGGGGAGCAGATCGAGGAGAGCGAGAAAGACTGCCGGATTTACGAAAGCACCGGGAACGCGCTTCTGACGGCTTTCTACAAGGGGATGCTACAGGCACAGAAGGAAGAGATGGAATTTTTGGAAAGGATGACAAGACATGGCTGAAGTGAATTGGATCAGAGGGACAATCAATCCGCCGAGCAGCGGAGAATACTATGTGATATGCCGGGTGCTGCAGGACATCAACGATCCAGACACGCATGAGAATTATTTCAAGGCCGGGGAGTATGAGATCACCGGGGACTGGTGGGATGCCGAGGACGGCGCGTGGCAGAGCTTGGGCAAGGACAATCCCTTCTGGGAGGTGGAATCGTGGGCGAACGTACTCTGCCCGAACGTGCCGCGAGATATTGCCAAACAGGTGCGGCGGTATTTCGGAAAGGATTTGAAGCGTGAATGAGATTAATTGACGTTGACAAGCTGCGTGAATATATCGGCTTGGGCGAGAGGTGCGGAGATTGCGAACGTGATGACCGTGATTGCCAATACGAAAGAATTTTTACACGCATGGACATCTGCGGCTGGTTGGACGAGCAGAAAATCATCGAAGTGGTTCGGTGCAAGGACTGCATTCACTGCGGATTCTGCGGCGAAGCAACGAATCTTGAAGTGATGGGATTTTACGGCTTTTGCAGCCGTGGCAAGCAGAAAGAGGAAGAGCATGAAAACCAGTGAGGAGCTGCGCGAGACAACGAATCTGCACGTCTCCGAGGTAGGTGCAGACGGCGGCTGGGGCGAAATGCGGTACGGCAAGCTGGTCGGTTCGGTGATCTGGTCGAACGGCGGCGGGTGGGAACACGTCAGCGTGTGTCCGTATAAGCACAGTTACACACCGTCATGGAGCGAAATGTGCCGGTTGAAGGATATGTTCTTTTACGAGGACGAGGTGGTTGTGCAGTACCATCCGGCAAAAGATCAGTACGTGAACAATATGCCAAACTGTCTGCATCTGTGGAGGCCGCTGAACGAGAAGATGCCCACGCCGCCATCCATCATGGTGGGCGTGCGGGACGGGCAGAGCGGGGCAGAGATGCGGCGCGAGATTGATGCATTGACGAGGTGAAATGAGATGGCAAAGCCCAGCGGGATGATGATCAAGATGCGTGCGGCGATGGAGGCCGAAATCAGCTATAACCGGAAATTCACCGTGCAGTGGTGCGAGGATGCGGCGCTGATCGCGGCGAACGAGGTCTTCAAGCGGCGCGGAGAAAAGTTGGCAGAGTTTCGGGACGCATTCCGGGAGATCGTGATGGAGATCGCACACACTACGATTGACGATGCCAGAGGAGACAAAAGTCTGGAGTACACGAAAGACCGGCTTGACGGGCGGCTGAAGGGGATTCTGGATGAGAAGGATTTTGAGGACTGGTCAATGCGCTACGGAGGAATACGGCACGAATGACGATGCAGTGAAAAAATACAGGGGATTTGTATTGAGACGGACGCAGAGCGGGGTATACGGCGTTCTGGAGCGGGAGGCAAGCCGTGTACTCACGCCTGCGTGTGCATCCGAGGCAGCGTGTCAGACGCTGATCAATGATTTCTACAGATGGGAGCTGGGGATGCATGGAAAAGATTGACTGTGCGGCGGCGGCTGACCGGGACGCGCTGGTGGTGATCCTCGCTAAGAACGGATACACGGTGCGGATCGGCCGGGAGAAGCGCGGCGGCAGCAAGCTGTACACATGGTATGTTGAGTATTGGAGAGTGCAATGAAAGAGACGAAAGTGTGCGAACAATGCGGAAAGGAATTTATCCCATACGCAAAGAACAGCCGATTCTGCTCTCACAAATGCTCAGATTTGTGGTGGCAGGAGCAGCGGAAGGAACAGCGCAGGGCGCAGCAGAAGGAAACGCGCATCTGCGAACGGTGCGGAAAGGAATTTATTCCGCGCAACGGCAAACAGATCTACTGCTGCCGGGCCTGCGGCCGGGCGGTATCGGGGTATGGGCTTGCAAAGCTGCAGAAGGCAACGAAGTGGGAAAGGCTGTCGAATGTGCCGAAGGCAAAGCCGACAGAGCAGAAGGTGGACACATCGATGTGCAGAACGTGCCGGTACTATGTGGCGCTGACTGGCGGGAGCGAGACGAAAACCTATGTGCGGTTTTGCAGTTACATTCTGGAAACCGGGAAGATGCGCGGGTGCAGCCCAACAGGGTGTACGAAGTGGGAAAGGAGAAAAGGAACGTGCTGAACGCGGTAAGCATACAGGGCCGACTCGTCAAGGAACCGGAGAAACGGGAAACCGTGGGCGGGCAGATTATTGCGGACATTGTGATTGCCTCCCAATATGCGGGGGGCAAGGCGGGCCACTTCCACGTTGTTTTCTGGGATGAGGTGGCGCAGTTTGTGTGCCAGTATTTCCGGAAGGGCCAGACGATTCTGGTCCGGGGGCATCTACTTCAGGAACGGTGGACGGCGGCAGACGGTACGGCACGCAGCAAGGTCAAGATTGTGGGCGACGCGGCCTACTTCGCCAATTAGCCGAGGCAGATGGGATTCCGAGCAAAGCGCGGCGTGGAACTGCCGGAGGAGGAACAAGCGTATATCTGGGCGTACAGTCGCTTGTATAATCGGCTGTGCGAGGCGGAGCGCGCCAAAATCCGGGAGCTATGTAAAAAAAGCGCCGGTGGCTATGCGCAGGCGCTGATGGACTATGTGACGACGGACAATACGGCAACGCAGATCTGCCTGCGGCACAGCATCAGCAGAGCAACGCTTTACCGGTGCGTCCAGCGGTATTACACAAATTTTTGGGCAAAATAAGGACGCAGCCCGGATTTCCGGGCTGCGTCCTTATACTTAGTTTTTGTCGTCCCAGCTTGCGATCACTTGGGCGTTGTGGAATGTAGCCCCACAAATGACGCATTTACGGATCATCGCCATACCTCCGCGAGAAAAGGCCGGCAGCCTGGGCAAGAAGCAGGCGCACATAGTCCGGACAAGCTCTTGCGCCGGCCTCCCAGTCCTCGACGGATCGGCGCGGAATGCAGAAGCGGGTCGCAAATTTAACCTGAGACAGCCCGGTATGGTGCCTGATATCGCGGATGGTCAGGTGCGCAACGTCCCAAACGCGGCCGATCTCATCAACTCGCTCATGCGGGATATCGGCGTCCGGGCTATCGCCCCACATTGAGGAGAGTGTCCAGTCAGAGACAAAGGCGTCACGGGATATATCTTTTCGCGCGAGGGCATCCGTGAAAAGCGTGTGGAACTGCATATCGGTCATGGGAGCCTCCTTTACACAGCTGCGGCCATAGCAGACGCGTTGACGATCATGTCGGAGATTTCCTGCATCGTCGCGGGGCTGCTGATGTTGCAGATCTTGATAATATCGCGGTCATCGTATGCCGTCCAGCTGTTCTGGCCGATGGAACACTGATCGTTCGTCCAGACCTTGCCGGTGGAGCGGTTGTAAAAAAGCTCGACGTATTCGGGGCTATAGAAACCCTTGAGGTCTTTGGTGCTGCTGGACGCGGCCTTAAGGCCGGACATTTTATAACCGTACTTATTGACTGCTGCCATTTTATTTACCTCCTGATGGGCGGTCGCCCTTTTTGATTACGTCTATATATTACCACGCATTGCGTGGTTTGTCAAGAGGGGAAACGCAATTTTTTTAAGTTTTTTTGCGAAAAAAAGAGGCAATGACAGGACGAATGGGCGGAAAAGGGAGGGTTGACACGAGAACGCGCGCAGGCGTGTGCGCGCGACAGGATGAAAATCCGGTTACAGGCGGCGAATGCGGCGGAATACGGGCATTCTGGGCCTGCTTTTTGCCCGGAAAGACCAGGCGTGCAGGGCGGCAGGTGGAGCGGCAGGAAACAAGCAAACAGGAGAGCGGCAGAAGGCCGGCGCAGAAATGCGCCGGCTTTTTTTATTGCGCGGAGAGCTGGGCGGGAAAGCGGCATGCGGCAGAAAAAACAGGCGGGAAAAGTTGAGACTTCCGGTTGTTGCTTTTGCGGCAGAATAAAGACGGACAAAGCTGCGCGTAAGGCGCAGATGCAGGGGATGTACATCCGGTAAGCGCAGGGGATGGGGCGCGGGATGTAAGGCACGGGAGGCGAGAGGACGTGCGCGGGAGCAGACGAAAATACACGGGCGCAGGGCTGCGCCGGGCGGTAGAAGCCTATTTTGACGGGATTACCCGTACGGTACAGGTGACGGAGCCGGTCTGGCACGGGGAGTACGACAGCAAGGGCAACCGGGTCTATGACGACGAGCCGGTGACAAACAGTCTGGGTGCGCCGGTGGAGCTGGAGGAATACGTGATTCCGCCCAGCATGGGGGCGCTGTGCCGGCATTTGGGCATATCCCGGGAGACGTGGAGCAACTGGCACGATGCGGAGAGGTTTCCGGAGTTCCAGGAGACGCTGCAGGCGGCGAGAGACCGGATGCAGGCGTGGAACGAGGAAGAAATGCTGACACGGGAGGGCAAAAACCTCAAGGGGATTTTGTTTAACCTGCAGAACAACTACGGCTACGCGGAAAAAACGGACGTCCGGGTGGGCGGAAGCGTCGAGGAGTTCCTGCGCAGCCGGGAAGGCGGGGCAGAAATGTGAACCTGCGGCGCTGCCGGGACTATCTTGGACTGTTGAGCATCCGGACGAAAGACGGCAAGGTGATGCCGTTTCGGCTGAACGAACCGCAGAGGCGGTTTTACAACGCGATTGCGGAGCGGTTCCGGGCGGGGAAGCCAGTGCGGGCAATTGTGCTCAAGGCGCGGCAGGAGGGCTTTTCTACACTAACGGAGGGCATCCTGTTCTGGGCATGTGCGACACAGGAGAACACAGACGCGTTAGTGATCGCCCACAAAGAGGACGCAACGGCGAACCTCTTTCGCATGACAAAGCTCTACTATGACACGCTGCCGGCGGCGATCAAGCCAATGCGGGCGGCAAGTAACGCACAGGAACTGGTATTTGACCGGCCTTCCGGCGCTTCGGCGGAGGTGGGCAAGGGCCTGCGAAGCCGGATACGGTGCGCTACGGCAGGTGGGCAGGGTGTTGGCCGCTCGGATACGTTGCGCGCGGTGCATATGTCGGAATTTGCATTTTGGCCGGGGGACAAGCTGGGGACGTATGCCGGCATTATGCAGGCTGTGCCGGATCTGCCGGGGACGATTGTGATCATTGAGAGCACTGCAAATGGCTACGACGCCTTTAAGGATTTATGGGACGCGGCGGTCAAGGCGTGGGAGAGTGGGGACGAGGACGGCTTTATGCCGCTGTTTTTTCCCTGGTACGAGATGGCGAGCTACCGCCGGGACGTGCCGGCGGACTTTAAGCGGACAGCGGAGGAAGAAAAAATTGCCGACGCCTACGGCCTGGATGACGCGCAGCTGTGCTGGCGGCGGTGGTGCATTAAAACAAACTGCGGCGGCGACGCGCTGATTTTCCAGCAGGAATACCCAGCAACGGCAGACGAGGCGTTTCTGGCTACGGGTACATGCGTATTTGACAAGCAGGCGCTGGCCCTGCGGCGGGCGCAGGTCAAGGACGTGCAGCCGGAGCGGGGGCGATTTGCTTACGACTACGACGACAAGAGGCCGCGGGGTCAGAAGATCAAAGACATTCGATGGGAACCGGACACGGCGGGCGAGATTCGCATTTTTACAAAGCCGGAAGACGGTGCGCCGTATGTGATCGGCGGAGACACAGCGGGCGACGGCAGCGACGCATTTGTCGGGCAGGTGCTGGACAACAGGACGGGCGCGCAGGCGGCCGTATTGCAGCAGCAGCTGGACGAGACGGAGTACACCCGGCAGATGTACTGCCTGGGCGTGTACTATAACGACGCGCTGCTGGGCATTGAAATCAATTACTCCACATACCCACAAAAGGAACTGGAGCGGCTTGGGTACAAGCGGTTTTACGTCCGGGAACGGGTGGACACATACACGGGCGCGGTGATGCAGACCTACGGCTGGGAGACCACAAGCAGGACACGGCCACTGATGATCGACAACTTGAAGGCAGTGGCGCGGGAAGAACCTGAACTGATCGGAGATTACGGGACGCTGGGCGAGATG
Organism: Oribacterium sp.; assembly: GCA_963592375.1. Lineage (GTDB taxonomy): Bacteria > Bacillota > Clostridia > Lachnospirales > Lachnospiraceae > Oribacterium. Next base: position 14,440 of record CAVAXR010000004.1, read on the forward strand.
CTGACGTTTGTCTACGACGAGCGGCGGCGGCCGGCGGCGGAATACGGCAAGCATGACGATCTGGTAATGGCGCTGGCGATTGCGCACGAGATCCGGCCACAGCAGAGATATACCCGGGCGCCAGATCCGGGCAGAAAGACCGTATGGACCAAGACCATGTGGGAGGACTACTGGGCCGCAGACGCGGAGCAGAGGGTTTACCTTCGCGGGAAGTGGGGAGACCCGGAAGAGTGAGTTCGGGCAGCATGCGCTGCTTGGAATAACCAATGCGGAAAGGAGGACGCGCAAATGGCAAAGATGGAGAAGATGGAGAAGAAGTGCGGCTACGCCGGCCAGATCAGCCATACCGGTGCGCAGGTGGTCAAGGCTCCCTTCGGCAACACGAAGCAGGGCAAGGCGACCGTGAAGACCGGCGATGACTTGAGAACCGGCAAGTAATGCGGGCGCGGCAGACGGTGCAAACAGTCTGAAAGCGCAGGAAAAGCGGAAAAATCCACAAAGGAGACGGCATGACAGACATTGATTACAACGTTCTTTTCGGCATTGATGCAGGCGAAAACGAACCGGAACCCGCCGAGCCGGACAAGGCTGGGGAGAGCACAGAAGAAAACGCCCAGGAAGAATCCGACACGCAGAAAGACGTGACGGAGCAAGCGCAGGAGACAGGCGAAAACGAACCGGAACCCGCCGAGCCGGACAAGGCGCAGGGCAAGGAACAGAACGCACGCTACGCAGCGGCCAGACGAAAGGCAGAGGCGGAGCGGGACGCGGCTGTAAGGAAGGCGCGGGAGGAAGCGGAGGCAGAGCTGAAGGAAGTTCTGGCGGCATCGGGGCTGACAGATCCCTTCACGGGTAGGGCGATCACCACGCGCGAGGATTTCGAGGCGTACAAGAAAAGCCAAGCGGACGAGAAACGGCAGCGGCTGCAGCGCAAGGCCGGAATGACGGACGCGGAATTTGAGGGCTTTGTCGACAGCCTCCCAAAGGTACAGGCGGCGAAGGCGGCGCTGGCCGAAGCGGAGAAAGCGCGGCAGGCCGAGGCGCAGGCGCAGATTGACGCAGAGATCAAGGAAATCGGTAAGCTGAATCCGGAGATCAAGGCGGTGAGCGATCTGACGAAGCTGCCGGAATACGGCGAGATTTACGCAAAGGTCAAGAGAGGATATACCCTGCTGGACGCGTACAAGCTGGTCAACATGGACACACTTACCGGCAAGGCACGGGAGGCGGGGAAGCAGGAAGCGCGCAACGCGGCAAGCGGGAAGACACACATGGGGAAGACCAAAAGCCGGGGCGCGGGTGATGTGGAGCTGACACAGGAGGAACTGGCGCAGTTCCGCGTCTTTATGCCGGACGCCAGTGAGGACGAGGTCCGGAGCTGGCTACGCAAACACAAATAACAGACGCACGAAAGTGCGCGGAAGGAGAGAAAGAACATGGCATTTCTGATCCACGCAGTGGAAGACGGGCACAATCTGCCCTTTGAATATCTGCCTTGCAGCGCGATTCAGCCCGAAGTGGGCATGGCGCTTTATGAAAACGGTGGCCGACTGGCCAAGGCCGGCGGCACAACCGCGCCGACTTACGTCAGCATGATCCAGGCAGAGGGTGCACTGACCGCCGGCGACATCATTCCAGTTGTGCGGGTGACCGATGGCATCGTGTTTGAGACCACACTGTCTGCGGCGGGTACCAGCCTGAAGATTGGCGACAAGGTGACGCTGACGGCGGACGGCATGCAGGTAACGGCAACCACCACGGACGGGGTGGCCGAGATCGTCTATATGGACGGTACGGCGGCGGGCAGTATGGTCCGCGTCAGACTGTAAGGAGGGAAAACAATGGCTCACATTACATTCACTGAAGGCAGCGGCCTTCAGAACAGCATCTTCGGCAAGAGCGAGGCGCCGATCAAGATGTTTATCGAAAAACGCGCAGAGGCGTTTGAGCAGAACAGCGTTCTGAAGGAACTGTTCGACATGGAGCGCAGCAATCATTACGCAGAGAAGGCCACCACCATGACCGCCATGAACGGCTTCCAGCCGGTTGGCGAGAACGGGCCGACGCCTGTGGACGGCATGCAGGAGGGCTTCAGCAAATATCTGGAGCACATGACCTGGAAGAACGGCTTCTCCATTTCCCACGAGATGGTGGAGGACGCGAAGCTGATGGACCTGAAAAAGCAGCCGGAGGCGTTCATCACCGGCTGGTACAGAACCCGCGAGAAATTCGGCGCGGCGCTGTATGCAAGTGCCATCCTGGGCAACGGCACCATGACCTACGAGGGTAAGGTGTTTGACACCAAGTGCGCAGACGGCAAGAATCTGTTCGCAAAGGATCATCCCGGTAAGGTGAGCAAGGCCGCACAGTCTAACCTGTTTGCGGATGCGTTCTCCAATGACGCGCTGATGGCTATGGAGGCCGCCATGCAGGACTTCCGCGGCGACAACAAGGAGATTCTGGATGTGGCGCCGGACACCATCGTGATTCCCAACGACTACAAACTCAAAAAGGACGTGTTTGCCGCCATCGGCGCGGACAAAGATCCCGCCACGGCCAACAACGGCTTCAACTACAACTTCGGTCGCTGGAACGTGATCGTGTGGCCGTACCTCAACGAGGTGATCAAGACGGCCGGCTCTCCGTGGCTGCTGGTGGACTCTAAGTACAACGGCACCTACGGTGGCGCGCTGTGGTATGACCGTGAGGATCTGACGGTGGACAACTGGGTGGATAAGAACACTCATGCGTACATGTGGTCCGGCATCGGCCGGTTTGTGGCCGGTTTCAATGACTGGCGTTTTGCGGCAGTGGGCGGCGTAACCGGCGGCGACACGCTGGTCGGCTAATCTACAGGACGAAAGAAAAAAGGGGTGGGGGGATCTCGCCCCTTTTTTTACGAAGGAGGGGAACACATGGCAACGCTGAAGGGCGTGATTGCGCTGGTGGACGAGATCAAGCCGAACGCCTTTTCAAACGCCACCAAAACACAGTGGATCAATGAGTGCGAGGGCGTGATCCAGACGGAAGTGATGCTGCTGGACGTGGCGGCGTGCATCAGCTACGACTACACGCAGGACGCGGACACGGAGCTTCTGGTGACAAGTCCGCACGACAAACTGTACTGGACATACCTTGTGGCGATGGTGGACTTTGCCAATGGAGAGTACAACCGCTACCAGGACACGGTGCAGATGTACAACACGTTCTTTGGCGAGTACATGCGCTGGTACGCGCGAACCTACAGACCGGCGGACGGCGGGCCTGTGGAGCATGGGTATTATCTCAGCGCGTACAGCATTGCGGTGAAGCATGGCTACGAGGGAACGGAGGCAGACTGGCTGGCGACACTCAAAGGCCCGGCAGGGCCGGCGGGCGAAAGCGGCCGGAGCTTTGAAATTCTCGGTTATTACCAAACCTACGACGCACTGACGGCGGCGATCCCGGCGCCGAAGGCCGGGGACGTGTATGGCATCGGGACGGCGGCACCTTACGACATTTACATCTGGGACGACGTGCACGGCGTATGGGTGAACAATGGTGCGATCCATGGCGACAAGGGCGACAAGGGCGACAAGGGCGACAAGGGCGACAAGGGCGACGTCGGACCAAAGGGGGACACGGGGTCGAAGGGCCCACAGGGTGATCCGGGCGAACAGGGCCAACCGGGGAACGACGGCGTGTCTCCAAGTATTGCGGTGACGGACATTCCCGGTGGGCACAGGGTGACGGTCGTAGACGCGTACAGAACGATGGCCTTTGACGTAATGGACGGCGCGGCCGGCAGCGGAACGGGTGATATGCTGGCTGCTGTATATGATCCGGATGGCCTTAAGATGCCTTACACGCCACTCGAATATTATCAGGGTCACATAACGGACATCGACATCCATGTGTCGAGTGATGAAAAGAGCGCGTGGTCTGAGAAACAGAACGCGCTGACGTTTGACACCACACCCATGTCGAACAGTACAAATCCGGTGACCAGCGGCGGCGTGAAGACAGAACTGGACAAGAAGGCCAATGCCTCCAGCCTCGGCGCACACACGGGCGACACGAACAATCCACACGGCGTGACGGCGGCACAGGCGGGGGCAGATCCGGCGGGAACGGCAGAAAGCGCCGTGACAGCGCACAACAGCTCCACAAGCGCCCACAGCGACATCCGCGCAGCCCTTGCCGGGAAAGAAACGGCAGGCGCGGCAGATGCGGTACAGACGAATCTGAACAGCCACACAGGAAACACAGACATCCATGTGACGGCGGCGGAAAAAAGCGCATGGAGCGGGAAACAGAACGTGCTGACCTTTGACGACGCGCCGGCGGCAGGCAGTGTGAACCCGGTGAAATCCGGCGGGATTTATACGTCGCTTGATGCAAAGGAAGCGGCGGGGACGGCGGCAGGGCTTCTGAACCGGGCAAATGCAGTCAATCTGGCGAACACGGATTACGCCACAGTTATGGCCAGAGGGGAGAGCCTGAACGCGGCAGACACAGACGCGGGCGTGAACGGCGCCATTGCATGGACTTACGAATGAGGTGAGCCATGCACAAGACAATGATCGGCGGGACGGCTTATGGAATCTCCGGTGGGAAGACAATGATAGACGGCACGGCCTACAGCATCAAGGGCGGTAAGACGATGGTAGACGGCACGGCCTACAGCATAACCTTCAGCACGGACTGCGTGGTGACGGTGACCGGCGAGGGGCAATACACAAACACCAACAGGATGTATATCGAGATTCCAGCCGGGATTTCAACAGCGATTGTCACAACGGCGGGCAGTTACACAATTCAGCGGGGCGATGAAGTCAAGGCCGCTGTCAGAGGCAGAAGCTACTACATCATATTGAATGACGTTGAAGTGGCTACGGGATCAGCAACCAAAACGACAACATATACATTTGCGGCAGAATCAGACATTGCGGTGTTCTTTGGCAAATTGAACGGCAAAACGGGCGTACACATCACAACGACATAAGGAGGGCTTATGACATACGTAAAAATAGCAGGCGTGCAGTACCCGGCCACAATCACAGGGCGCGTCCGGGACACGGCGTGGAATGACCGGGCAAGCAAGACGATCACGCTGACGATGAGCTACGCGGAGGCGCTTGGCCTGTTTGTGGACGGCCTCACGTGGAGCATCGTGATGGATGTCACGGACGAGAGCGGCGCGGTCACACAGGAGGAGTACGACAACAGTGATTACAGTGTGGCGGGGGACATTACCGACCACAGAGACGGCACAGTGAGCGTGAAAATGGGCAAGCCCACAGACGCGGAGCAGCTTGCAGAATTGGAGGCGGCATATGACAGAAGCGAAGCTGAATGAGATCAAGGCGGCAATTGAGGACGGCAAGCTGGCAAAGGACGCAGGCGGCATCAAAAAGCGCCGGGAGCAATCTGACAAGGTGGGCTACGACTGGATTATCTACACGGTGAACGGCGTGGACGTGCGGAAGGAATATGTGGAGCAGGAGAACCCGCAGGGGACAGCGGATAATCCCTTCCCCTACACGGCAGAGCTGATTCTGATTCCGAACGCCTTTTACATTCTGGACGGCGTGCGGAAGGTCTGGATGGGCGAATACGGCGTGACGGCGGCATGGGATAACGAGAACTTTGTGGAGATGTGACATGATGACGGAAACGATTTTTGTGGCTGTCCTCAGCCTGTTGGGGACGCTTGCCGGAGCGTATCTGGCGAATCGGAAAAGCGCGGCGCTGATTGCCTACCGGCTTGAGGAACTGGAGAAAAAAGTAAACAAGCACAATTCCCTCGTCGAGCGTATGCAGGTTATTGAAAAACGCGCAGATGTCTTTGACGAGAAAATGCGCGTGGCGAATCATCGGATTGACGATCTGGAGGAAAGGAGCAAACACGCATGAAAAACTGGAAACTGTGGCTGAAGGCGGCGGGCATCCGCGCCATTAAAACGATTGCGCAGACGGCTGTTGCATCCATTGGGACTGCTGCTGTTCTGGGCGAGGTGAACTGGCTGATGGTCGGCTCGGCCTCCGTACTGGCGGGTGTGCTGAGTCTGCTGACGAGTGTGGCGGGTCTGCCGGAAGTGAAAACCGATGAAGGCGAGTGACATTTTACGCCTTGCGCGGTCTGAGATCGGCGTGACGGAAAGCCCGGCGGGATCGAACCGGGTAAAGTACAACACATGGTACTACGGGCGGGAGGTTTCCGGCAGCGCGTATCCGTGGTGCATGGTATTTGTCCAATGGATTTTCAATCAGGCCGGGAAAAAGCTCTATCCGCTGACGGCCAGCTGCGGTGTCTTCGTGCGGGAGTACAAAAGCACGGCGCAGTATGTGACCGGAGACTGGAAGCCGGGGGACATTATCTTCTTCGACTTTGAGGGAGACGGCGTGATTGACCATGTGGGGCTTGTGGAAAGCTGGGACGGAAAAACGCTCGTTTCCATCGAGGGAAATACCAGCAAAACAAGCCATGACAACGGCGGCGCGGTGATGCGCAGATGCGATCATGGGAAATACGCAGTCTGCGCGGTGCGCCCGGAATATGAACAGGCAGAAAAGCCGAAGGAGGACAAGGCCATGACCGGCGAGGAAATTTACAAGGCGCTGACAGACTATCTCAACAGCCTGCCGGAAAGCGAATGGAGCAAGGAAGAAGGCGGCTTTGCACAGGCCGTGGAAAACGGCGTGACGGACGGCACCTACCCGCGCGGCTATCTCACACGCGAACAGCTTTTCGCGGTGCTGAACCGTCTGCGGCTGATTTAAACGCGGAGGAAGACAATGACACTTCTGAAATGCATGGCGGCATGGTGCGCGGCAGAGATGCTGAAGGACACGGCGTGCGATTACAAAACGGCGCTGGCGCTGTACAGACTGCGGGCGGCGCTGCGGCCGGAGGCGGAATGTTACACGGCACGGGAGGCAGAGCTTGCGGAAATGTGCGGAGGCCGCACAACAGGCGGAAGGGTGCAGTTTGACACGGCAGAGGATATGGAGCGCTTCCGCAGAGAGAAAGACACGCTGAACGGCACTGAGACGGGCACTGCGTGGGAGACGGTGCGCGTGCCTGCGCCGGAAAAGATCACGGCGGCACAGCTTGAGGCGCTGGACGGCCTGATTGAATTTATCTGAGGGAGGCGAGACGATGGCATTACCGGGCTTACGGTATGCGGACGGCATCCGCAAGCACACAAGCGGACAGTTCGGCGGGCTGAATCACAACCTATATGCCGGCGACGGCGAGATCTGGTGGATGAAGAACCTAACGAGTGATTTATACCCGCTGCTGTCGAGCCGGAGGCCGCGGTACAAGCTGCGGACGCTGACGAAGCCGAACGGCCTTTTTGCGTCGGACGGCCTGTACTGGGTGGACGGAACCGGGTTTTACCGGGACGGTATCCTGAAGGGGACAGTGACGGACGGCAGGAAGAGCTTTGCGGCATTGGGCGCGTACATTGTGATTCTGCCGGACATGAAGATCTACAACAGTCTGACGGACACATTCGGGACAATGGATGCGGCGTGGACCGGAGCGGCAACGATCGGAGACGGAACCTACGCAGGGGAGAGCGCCGAGGCGAACACGATCACGGCAGACACGGACTGGAGCGCGAAATTCAAGGTCGGGGACGCAGTGACGATCAGCGGCGCGGTGGGACACGAGGCAAACAACACCACACTGGTGATCCGGGAGATTGACGGAAATGCGTTGCGGTTTTACGAGAACAGCTTCACGATTGCGGAAGGCGGCGACGCGGAAAACGCACTGACCATCAGCCGGGATGTGCCGGCGATGGATCACATCTGCCAGAACGAGAACCGTCTGTGGGGCTGCAAGGGCGATGAGATCTATGCGTCGAAGCTGGGCGATCCGTACAACTGGAATGTGTTTGACGGACTTGCTACGGATAGCTACGCAGTCAGCGTGGGGAGCGCTGGCGACTTTACGGCGTGCGTGAGCTATCTGGGTTATCCGATGTTCTTCAAGGAGGACATGATCTACAAGGTGTACGGAGACCGGCCGGGAAACTTCCAGGTGATGAGCTCGGCCAGTCTGGGTGTGGAGAGCGGCAGCGCCGGCAGCATGGCGATTGCGGGCGAGGTCCTGTTTTATCTGTCCAGAGCGGGGATTGTGGCCTATTCTGGCGGCATTCCGCAGGCGGTCAGCGCGGCGTTTGGCACGGAGCGGTACAGGAACGCGGTTGGCGGTTCAAACGCGCGGAAATACTACGTGTCCATGCAGGACAGGGACGGCGGTTGGCATCTTTTTGTGTACGATGTGAGCCGGGGTCTCTGGCACAGAGAGGATGACACGGAGGCAGTGGGCTTTGCGTGGAACAAGGAATTGCACATGCTGGACGCGGCCGGGAATCTCTGGCTCAGCGGGGACACGCGGACGGTGCCGGCAGGGGCCACACTGGAAAGCCCACTTGTGAGCATGGTGGAATTCGGAGATTTTACGGAGGGCGACGAAAACCGGAAGGGGTCAACAAAGCTACAGATGCGAGTGGAGGTGGACGCCGGCGCAAGTCTGAAAATCTCCATGGAATTTAATTCAGACGGAGTCTGGCGGACGGTGGACACGCTGCAGCCGGACGTGAAGAAAAGCTACTATCTCCCGATTATCCCGCGCAGGAGCGACCATTTCCGCATCAAGCTGGAGGGTACAGGCGCGTGGCGGGTCTACAGCCTAACGAGGGAGAGCTACTCCGGCTCGGAGCTTAAATGAGCGTGGGAGAGGAGGTACAGACATGGACAAGAAGAAGCTGCGCATGTGGCAGGAGCGGCTGCAGCGCAACGAAACGGCATACAGTGGGAAGGAAGCACAGATGGACGCGCGGGAGCGGCTATACCGGGGGGAGAGCCGGATACGGCCGCTGGTGCGGGACGCGCGGAAGACGGAGACGCCACACGTGCGCAACATCTGTGCGGAACTGATTGAGGCGCAGGTGGATGCGTCGCTGCCCAGCCCGAAGGTCACACCGGTACACCCGGAGGACGAACGGCTGGCGAAGATCGTGGAGGACATGCTGCGCAACGAGCTGGACCGGCTGCCCATGGAAGAGATCAACGACATGGCGGCACGGACGGCGCCGATTCAGGGCGGCGTGGGGTATCTGCTGGAATGGGACAACACGGAACGGACGCATACGACGGTGGGTGAACTGGCCATTACATGCATGCATCCGAAAAAGATTGTGCCACAGGACGGCGTTTACACGGGCATTGAGGACATGGACTACATCTTCCTCAAGGTACCTCAGACGAAGGATTACATCAAAAAGCGCTACGGCGTGGACGTGACGGACGAGGGCGAGGAGGAGCCGGACATCAAGACGGTGGGCGGCTCCTCAACGTCGGACGACATGGTGACGCAGTATGTGGCTTATTACCGCAACAAGGCCGGCGGCATCGGTCTGTTCTCCTGGGTGCGGGATACGGTACTGGAGGACATGGAGGACTACCAGGCCAGACGGCGCAGAGTGTGCAGAAAATGCGGCGCGCCGGAGCCGACGGACGTGGTCGACGAAGACGGCAGCGCGCTGCGGTGGATTGAGGAAACGCTGGTTCCGCAGGAAATGGAAAAGGAAAAAGGCGGGAAGCGGTGCCCGTACTGCGGCAGCGAAAACTGGGAAGAGAGCGGCGAGGATTTTGAAGAGCTGTGGCAGCCGGTACGACGCAGCGACGGGACGGAGATTCCGGGCGCACAGGCGGTCCTTACGGTGCAGGAGGACGGGGCGGAAATACAGGCGCTTGCGCCGACGCGAATCCCGTATTACAAGCCGGACATTTACCCGATCGTCTTACAGAAAAACGTGTCGGTTTACGGGGAGTTTCTGGGCGGCAGTGACATTGACGTAATCGAGAGCCAGCAGAACACCACAAACCGCATGGAGGCCAAGATTATAGATAAGCTCTTGCAGTCGGGGTCCTACATCACACTGCCGGACGACGCGAAAATCCGGGTGGACGAGAACGACATGAAGGTGATCCGGCTGGGCAGCATCGACAAAAAGGGCATGATCGGCGTGTATGACCTGCAGGGCGACATTGCCCAGGACGTGGCGTATCTTGGGTACGTGTACGAAGAGGCGCGGCAGCTGATCGGCATTACGGACAGCTTCCAGGGCAGGAGCGACCGGACGGCCACCAGCGGCAAGGCAAAGGAATTTGCAGCGGCACAGAGCGCAGGCAGATTGGAAAGCAAGCGGGTGATGAAAAACGCGGCGTTTGCAAAGCTCTTTGAGGCAATTTTCAAGTTCAAGCTGGCGTACACGGACGAGCCGCGGCCGGTGATGACGGAGGATGTGCACGGGGAGCGGCTGTTTGAAGAATTCAACCGGTACGACTTTCTCAAGCAGGACGCGGCCGGGGAATGGTACTGGGAGGACAGATTCCTGTTTTCGGTGGACACGGCGTCGCCGCTTGCGGCAAACCGGGAGGCCATGTGGCAGGAGACGCGAATGAACCTGCAGACGGGGGCGTTCGGCGATCCGGCGCAGATGCAGACGCTTTTGCTGTTCTGGCAGAAGATGGCCATGCTGCACTATCCAGGCGCGGAGGAGACGAAAAAGGCGATCCAGGAGCAGATACAGGCCCAGCAGGAGGCCGCACAGCGGCAGGCGCAGATGCAGGCCCAAATGCAGATGCAGCAGGCAGGTGCACAGCAGACACAGCAGGGCGGGCTGGACGCACAGACGATGCAGGCGGTACTGAGCCAGGCGCGGCAGGACGCGGCGCGGGACGCTGGGGTATAAGGCGGTGACGGCATGCCGGGAAGCATACTGAGCGCGGACACAGGATTTCCAACATTTACAGGGAGCGAAAGCAGCGAGGAGAAAATCCGGATTATCACGAATTACCTGTACATGTTACTGGAACAGCTGAAATACACAAATGCCCATATGGGTGTGGAGAATTTCAGCGAGAGCGGGTTGGACGATCTGGAAGAGCTGATTACAGAGCCGATTTACGCGCGGCTTGCAGACGACGACGGGCGGCTGACGTCGCTGAGCCTGACGGCGGCGGGCCTGAGCAGCCGGATGACGGACGCGGAAGGGAACATCACGAATCTGACGGCCACAGCAAGCGGTCTGAACACGCGCATCACAGACGCGGAAGGGAACATCACGACACTGACGGCCACGGCGGCGGGGCTTTACAGCGCGGTATACGACGCGGACGGCGAGGTGTCCAGCAAGATCAGCCAGAGCATGGCGGGGCTGAGTCTGGGCGTGACGAACGGCGCGGGGTACAGCAAGCTGCAGCTTTTATCCAACGGGGCGGTTCTGGCCACAAGCGGGCAGATTACGCTGGGCGGAAACGTGGTGTTTGCAAGTGACCTGACAGACGGCGTGACGCAGATCAGCGGGTCAAACATTCTGACGGGGACCATCAACGCAATTGACATTACAGGCTCCACAATTTCCGGGTCTGTTTTGCAGACGACGCTTTCCTCTGCAGGGACGAACAGCGGCGCTGTGGAGATGTACTACATCAACACGGGCGCGGCGAACTGGCTGGCCGGCGGACTGCGGCTGGACGATTCCGGCGCGGGGACGGCGACGGAAGCCAGATACCGGATGTACCTGTACACAAACACGATCGGCAGTGTACCGTTTGGCCTGAAGCTGGAAGGCGCGGGAAACGTGAGCCTGGAAAGCAAGGAAGGGAGCCTATACATTGCGGCGGACAAGTACATCCGTATGATGCTCAACGAGGACAGCACACAGCAGACGGGGATCACCATAGGAGCGGGCGGCCAGAACGTCTATCTGGTCGGTAATGTGTACATCAACGGGAAGCTGTACACATAAGGAAGGAGGCAGCATGGCAAAATACACATTTGACCAGGCGGTGGCGCAGGCGAAGAAGGCCGGGATTTACGACCAGATTGATGACGCGGATCTGAAGCTGGGGCAGAAGAACCCGGACGCGCTGATGTCGATCATCTCGTACAAAATAGACTACAACAAGCCGGGTGCGACGGATCAGCAGCGGGCACTGGCCAACGAGGGCGCGAACCAGATTCGCGCAAGCTACGGGGAATACACGGGCGGTGGGGACGGCGCAAAGCTGTATTCCACGCAGCTCTCTCCGAACAGCTTTACCTACGATGCGGCGCCCACACGGACGACGGATTACGGCGACACGTATCAGGACCTACTGAACAAGCAGCTGAATTACGGAAGTTTCAGCTACGGCAGCGCACCTACTTACACGAGCAGAAACGATTCCATTCTGGAGCAGCAGAAGCAGAACCTGCTGAATAGGGCGGATTTCAGCTATGACGCGCAGACCGATCCCCTGTACGCACAATACAGGAAGCAGTACACGCGAGAGGGTCAGCGGGCCACAGCGGATGCCTTGGGCCAGGCGGCGGCGGCCAGCGGCGGGCTTCCCTCCAGCTATGCGGTGAATGCGGCGGCGCAGGCGGGGAACTACTACGCAAGCCAGATGACGGACAAGATTCCGGAGCTGTACCAGCTGGCATACCAGAAATACAGCGACGATTACAACAGGCAGCTTTCGGACATTGCGGCGGTCCAGAGCTACGAACAGCTTGACCGGGATCTGTACAACACGAAGCTGCAGCAGTTCAACACAGACCGGGCGTTCGACTACGGCGTATGGAAGGACCAGTACAACATGAACGCGTCGAACATCGACACGGTGATGGCACTGGACCAGCTTGCGGAGGAGAAGTACAAGACGGATCTGGGCCAGTACAACACGGACAGGAGCTTCGACTACAATCAGCTTCTGGATGAGATCGACAGCCAGACACTGGAGCGGCAGGAGGCGCTGAATAAGGCGCAGCTGGCCTACAGCGTGGGGGACAACAGCTATCTGAACAGGATGGGCATTGACACGGCAAACGATCCGGCGGCTCTGGAGCGGCAGGCGGCCTTGGACAGCGAACAGTGGGAGCGGCAGTACCAGCTTGCGGCGGCACATTACGAGGCCACGGGCGATTCCAGCTGGCTGGATCAGCTTCTGTACCAGGCTTACGGCGTGGAGCCGGAGAGCGCGGCTGCGGGTGAGGCGTATGTGGATGGGCCGGGCGGCTACAACAACGGGACACTGTCCGGGAGCCAGATTGCGCAGATGCAGGCGTATTACGGCGTGACGGCAGACGGCCTGTGGGGACCGAACAGCGCAGCGGCGGCCGGCGGACTGAGCGCAGCGGCGGCCTGGCAGAAGATGGTGTCAAACGGGTACACGCCAAGTACGGAAAGCAGGAGTTCAAGCGGAAACGGCGGAAGCCGGAAAAGCAGTTCCGAAAGCAGTTCCGAAAGCAGTACGGAAGACACGCAGGAATCGGCAAAGATGACTACCTATGACGTGATGCAGGCGAATGGCGACATGCTGACGAGCCGAAGCAAGGACTACAACAACATCGTGAGCACCTTCAACGGGATGGTGAAGCGGGGCGAAGCGGAGAGTACGGCAGCGGCATATCTGCTGAAGCAGATCAACGAAGGGAAACTGAGCGAGGCGGACGCGAACAGACTGGCGCGCAGCGCCGGGATCGACCTTGGATGAGGAGGAAACATGGGCAGCATTCGTGACAGACTGAAGACAATCGCGGAAAGCGGCAGTACGACACCAATCAGCGCAGACAAGGCAGTGAAACCGGCCGGGACAATGAATCCCGGCCGGCTGTCCGGCGAAAAAAAGAATGGGGACGGACTGGACACGGCAAGCGCACGGACACAGCAGCTGGTGCAGGCACGGCAGGCGGCCATGGAGCGGGCCAGCGCCCGGGCACAGGAAATCCGGGAAAAGAGAGCGGCGCGGGATCTGGGTACGGGCAGCGCCCGGGAGGAGCGGCTGCAGACAAGCCAGCAGACGGCGGCAAACGCGCTGCGTGCGGCGCAGGACAGCAGGGCGCGGGCCGGACAGACGCGGGAATGGGCCTCCAGCGCGTACAGGCAGATGGAAGACAGAAAGCAGAAGATGACGAGCCTGTACGACGCGTATATGAAGGCACCGAACGACGCGCTGTATGAAGAATACCAGAACCAGTACGGCCAGTACGCGCGGGCACGAACGGCCTATGAGACCTATGCAAAGCAGTACATGCAGGAGGCGCAGCGGTACGGACAGGCGGCGGACAACTACAGAAAGGTTTCTGCGGACCGGGGCGGCGACGCGGCAAAGATTGCAAAATACAATGCGGAGCTGAAAAGTCTGGAAGCACAGCGGGCGACGGCGGGGACATTCCAGGAGAGCGACGCAATCTCAAGACAGATGGACGCACTGGCGCAGCAGATTTCCCAGCTGAAGGAACAAAAGACAGCAGACACGCAGACGGCAGACTGGGCGCAGAAATATGCAGGGCAGGACTTTACCCAGCTGACGCAGGCACAGAGCGCACTGAAACAGCAGAGCCGGGGAACCCGGAAGACAGAGGAAGAACGGGCGGCCCAGCAGAGCGAGCTGCAGTGGCTGAATGGTGCGGTGAACGCACAGGGCATGCAGCTTGTGGGCAAATATGGCACAGACGGAAGCTGGACGCCGGAGGCGGGGCCGGAAGAGATAGACCGGCTGGTGAAAAGCCTGCAGGCGCAGATGGACGGCGCGGACGGGAAGCAGATGCAGGATCTGGGCGCGCAGGTCAAGTGGCTTGAGAAATACAGAAGCGCAGGAAGCGGCGAGGGCGGCCTGATCGACGCGCTGCGGACGAAGCTGGAAGCGGAGACCGATGCTGTTCGGCAGGCACGCGTATCCGGCGGAAATGTACAGGCGCTGGAACAGGCACGACAGGCGACGGAAAAGCAGCTTTCGGACGCATGGCACAACGTATATGGCGACGCGGACGGATGGAAATATGCGGGTACGGCTGCATGGCGCGGGTTAACAGAGGTGGCCAACGCCGGCGCGCAGACGGCAAACGTTCTGTACAGGAAATTCGCAAAGGCGCTGTATGGAGACGAGAACGCAGGCATGGCGTCCGGCATTCTGCAAGGCTTTGAGGAAGCAAGCAACAAGGATCTGCGCAGCGCGGAGAAGGCGCAGGAAAAGGCGGCAATGGCCATGGGGCCGGGTGAGGGCTGGCGGACGGCGGGCAGCTACCTGACGGAGACGGCGGCAGCGCTGCCGGACGCGCTTCTGGCGACGGCAATGGCCGTCACAACAGGCGGCGCAAGTGCGGCGGCGCAGCTGGGCATGCAGTCGGAGGGGGTGGCGCAGGCCATTTCCGGAACGGTGAAGAGCCTGGCAAAGGACCCGTTTTACTGGACGAGCTTTGCCCGGGAGTTCGGGCCGACCTATTACGAGGCGGTGGAGCGGGGTGAAAGCGAGGACACGGCCATGGCCACGGCGACGATCTCCGGGCTTCTGAACGCGGTGGTGGAAATTGGCCTGGACGGGGCAAGCGGTATGCAGGGCCTGCCGGAGAAGCTGATTGACGGGGACGAAAACGCCATTGTGGAATGGGTGAAGTCTGCCCTGGAAGAAGGCGGGGAGGAAATTGTCCAGGGCGCCATTTCCCGGCTGACGCAGAAAGCCATTTCCAACGACATCACATGGTCCGGGGACGCGGACAGCGTGGCAAACTTCGGCACGGCAGGGCAGGAATTTGCAGGCGGCTTTATTGTGGGCATGCTTCTGGGCGGCGGCCAGATGGGTGCGGATGCGGCATACAAGGGCATTGCGCAGAAGATGGACGAGACGCGGCTGGGGCGGAACGTCAACGAGATGCTGAAAGAAGCGCAGGACGGCGGAAACGCATACAGAGAGCTTTATTACATCGCAAACAACATGCCGGAGGGAAGCGCCAGCCGGAAGGCGGCACAGGAGTACGGCGTGGAAGGGTTTGCGCACCTGTCGAACGGACAGATGGGGAAGGTCTATGCGGAGCTGCTGCGGCAGGACACGCAGACGATCCAGACGGCCATGGAGAAAGGCGCGGCACAGGCGGCGGCAGAGCGGCAGAGCGGCGAGACGGCAGAGACGAAAAAAAGCGCCTCCGAAACAGAGACGCAGGAAACAACGGCGATTAATACAGATCCGGCGGAACATACGGCAGCGGATCAGAGGGTTATTGAAGCATATAAAGAAGCGGCGGACGAAGGACTTGTGCAGTTCGTTGAAGATTCTGTGAAAAACAAAGGCGCGAATCAGGGGCGCTATACGTTGAATCCGGTTTCGGAACGTGCAGTACGAGATATAGAGAGGCTGACAGGGGTCAACACGACCGGATTCAGAACGGTCATAGAGCAACGCATGGCAGAACATATCTACGATGAGCATGGGCCGAACGGAACGACTGACCACAGCATGGCGGACATCAACGACATTGGACGCATGCAGTATGTGTTGGACAATTATGATGACATTCGGTACGGCGGAAGAAGCGGGGCTTATTCGACCAATAAAGGAAATGGCAGAACGCGGCAGGCGGATACGGTTGTCTTTGCGAAGGCAGTTAACGGAACATATTATGTGGTTGAAGCAGTCCCGGATACGTCGAGAAAGACAACGTATGTTGTAAGCGCATATATGTCAAAAGAAGGCATAAAAAATACAGGAGCCTCAGAGACCGCAGATGTTAAAACCCCTGCGTATACGGCCAAAACCGATTCAATGAGTTCTCCTGTTTCCACCACGGTACCACAGGGTGAAAGCGGTGTCAAGTGGGAATCTGGTGAGCGTGCGGTACAGAATGCGGACGCAGAGCCGGTGAGCCTGATACCGGACACGGAGGCGGCGCGGATGACGGAGGCGCGTGCGGAAAACATGACGCGTGCGGCGATTCTGCGGAAGCGGGTGGCATCAGCGGAAGCGGAGATAGCAAGCCCGGCGGAGCTGGGCGTGCCGGACGGAGAGACGGAGACGCAGAACCGGATTATTCCGGAGAGCATTGCGCGGCGGGATGCGGTTCTGACGGAAACACGGCAGATTCTCAGCGACGCGGGATACACGGATGTGGGCTTTGTGACCGGACAGATTGAGCGGTACGGCGGGACAGACCACTACGCGCAGACGAACAGCGGCCGTGTGCTGATTCAGGCGGACAGCGTATGGAATGCGCCACAGGACATCGCAAGAGCATTCATTCAGGAAAACGGGGCACAGACAAACGGACAGAGCATGAAAGGAGCAGAGAACAGGGATGGGCAAGAGCAGATTTCACTTTCTGATCGCAACACCGGACGGCGAGGGACTGAGTCTGGACGAGAACGGACTGAAAGAGTACCTGAGACGGAAAGGCGCCGGGGCGGAACACGGGAGCACAGAGAAGCCGCAGACCAGCGAAGAAGAGCCGCAGAAGACCAGCCGGAAGTAAGCCCGGCCTCCGTCGGCTTCCCGTATGGCGCAGAGAATGCCAGCTGCCGGGTACAGCCGGAGGAGAGCTGGGACGCGGAGCAGAAGGCTGCGGCGGAATACGCCTATTCCAAGGGCATAAAGACCGTTGTGTATCTGGTGGGCGACGTGCAGGTGGAATACGAGGGCGCGACAGAGCTTGCCGAGGGCGGACTGGACACACAGACAGGGACGCTGTACATGCGGGCAGACAGCCCGAACCGGAGCGTGAGCGAGACGGTGGAGCACGAGGTCGGCCATGCGATGACCACGCGGGAGACCGTCAGGCGGTTTATGGCGCTGGTGAAGCGGAATAAGACGGCGGCCTGGTCGGGGCTGTACGCGGCGTATGAAAAGCGGTACAGAAGCTTCACGGAAGGGCTGACGGCGGAGGAAAAAGGCCTTTATATCTGGGAGGAGATTCTGTGCGACGCTTACAGCGAGACGAACCGGTACGGCACACGGGCCGGGGCGTTTGCGGCGCAGGCGGACGAAGCGATGGAAGGCGCCGGCAAGGTGCGGCGCGGGGAAGAAAGAGGCGCCAGGCACTACAGCGCGGACGTGGAGACGGAAAGCGTGAGAGGCCCGCCAGACGGCCGGTTCAGCATTGGTG